>JAOZLR010000110.1:6494-7927 GCA_029934735.1 Bacteroidales bacterium | reverse complement strand
TATCCTAAAGCAAATACCCCCGGATGCACTGCCGAAGCTTGCAACCTAAGGGATAATTATGATGATTTGTTGAGTAAAGGATTTAAAATAATTGGAGTAAGTGCTGACAACGAAACGCGCCAGAAGAATTTTGCTGAGAAATATGATTTCCCTTTTCCTTTAATCCCCGATACAGACAAGAGGGTTATAAAGGATTACGGTGTGTGGGGTCTGAAGAAAAATTATGGCAGGGAGTATGAAGGGATTTTTCGTACTACTTTTGTAATCTCGGAAGATGGGATAATTGAAAAGGTATTTAATAAGGTAAAGACCAAAGAGCATACTGAGCAGGTTTTAAAAGAATATGAAAATTAATATATCATTCATTTTTTGATTGATTTTAAAAATAAAATATAATGGCTAAGGAAAAACAAGACATAGCAAAGGAAAAATTAAAGGCCCTCCAGTTGACGCTTGATAAGCTGGAGCGTTCATACGGAAAAGGTGCAATAATGAAGCTCGGAGATGATCCGATAGAGAATATACCAACTATCTCTACGGGTTCAATAGGACTGGATGCAGCTCTCGGAGTAGGTGGTTTACCAAAGGGAAGAGTGGTTGAGATATACGGGCCAGAATCATCGGGGAAGACTACTCTCGCACTTCATGCCATTGCCGAAGCTCAAAAAGCCGGTGGTATTGCAGCCTTCATTGATGCTGAGCATGCTTTTGACAGGTTCTATGCCAAAAGCCTCGGAATAGACGTAGCTAATCTACTTATTTCGCAGCCGGATAATGGTGAACAAGCATTGGAAATAACTGAAAATCTGATACGCTCAGGAGCAATAGATATAATTGTTATTGATTCTGTTGCTGCACTAACACCGAGAAGTGAAATTGAAGGTGAGATGGGCGATTCCAAAATGGGATTGCAGGCTCGTTTGATGTCGCAGGCATTAAGAAAGCTTACAGGAACGATTAGTAAAACCGGCGCCTGCTGTGTTTTTATCAATCAGTTGCGTGAAAAAATAGGCGTAATGTTTGGAAACCCGGAGACTACAACAGGTGGAAATGCTTTGAAGTTTTATTCTTCTGTAAGGCTTGATATCAGAAGGATAAGTCAGATAAAAGATGGTGATAATATTACCGGAAACCGTGTTAGGGTGAAGGTTGTGAAAAACAAGGTTGCACCACCTTTCCAGAAAGCTGAGTTCGATATTGTGTATGGTAAAGGCTTTTCAAAAACAGGTGAGATAATTGATCTTGGAGTAGAATTCGAAATAATCAAAAAGAGCGGATCATGGTATAGCTACGGAGATACTAAGCTCGGGCAGGGCCGTGATGCTGTAAAAAGTCTTCTCGAAGACAATCCCGAATTGTCAGATGAGCTTGAGAATCTGATTAGAGAAAAAATTGAGGAGAAGAAGAACAGATAAATTAGTAGTTGATAAGTA
>JAOZLR010000110.1:1488-6394 GCA_029934735.1 Bacteroidales bacterium | reverse complement strand
ATTTGAAATATAGTTTAATAGTCGCATTAGTTTTGATAATCGGGCTTGCCGGATGTAATAGCAATAAATCTGAGAAAGCAGGGGAGGTTGAGGATAAGCAGATTGTTGACCCTGTCCTGGCAGAGCTGGATGCAATTAATCAAAAAATTAAGGCTGATACTCTGAATGCTGACTTGTATGAGGAGAGGGCTGAGTTTTATTACAAAAATAAGCAGATCAATGAGGCATTCAAAGATATTCGAAAAGCACTTTCCATTGATTCATCATATTCAAATTATTATGTTACTCTTTCTGATATATATCTGGAAATGGGTAAGTTAAAAAATACTATTATTGCTCTTGACAGAGCTGTTGAACTTGACTCTAAAAATCAGGATGCCTGGCTCAGACTTGCCGAGATGAGTATTGTGTTTAATGAATATAACAAAGCTCTTGGATACATTGATAGGGCAATGAAGATTGATGATATGAACCCGAAACCATACTTTCTTCGGGGGCAGGTAATGTTGGAAACAGGCGATACTATTCACGCAATATCGAACTTTCAAAAGACAATTGAGGTTGATCAGGACTTCTTTGATGCTCAATATCAGCTTGGTCTGCTTTATCTCGGAAAGAAAAATAGTCTTGCAGTTGATTATTTTAACAATGCCTTGAATATTGACCCTAACAGTTTGGAGGCAAAATACTATCTTGGTATGTATTATCAGGAAACAGGCGATTATGAAAAGGCCATAAACATCTATCAGTCAATTCTGGAGAAGAGTCCTGATTATGTGTTCGCTACATATAATATCGGATATATAAACCTTGTGTATCTTGAGAATTACGACGAGGCCATTGAATTCTTTACAAAGGCAATCGGACAACATCCGGATTATATTGATGCAATTTACAACAGGGGTTTGAGTTATGAAATGAAGAAAGATGCAATGAGCTCAAAAAGAGATTATAAAAAGGTTCTTGAGCTCAGGCCAAACTATCAAAAAGCTGTTGACGGATTGAATCGTGTGGATGAATATCTGAGTGGGAAGTAAGGAAAGGTTTCTGTTTCTTGTTCTTGTTTTCGTCATTTTATTAAATTCTCAATTATTATGAAAAAACTGTTATTCCCAATTTTCGTTTTCTCATTATTTTTCCTGATCTCTTGTGAAAATGAAAGTAATGAAAAAAAATTATTTTCAACAGAAACAGAACGGATATGGATTGGACCTGATGTATGGGCAAACCCTTTACAAGACTGGAAACTAGATAATGGAAAGCTGGTATGCCTTTATTCCGGTAAGAACAGAAATGTCAATTTTTTAACGTACCGTATTGAAAATCCTGCTAAAGGATTTGAAATATCTTTTGAATGTGGCTTCATGAACACAAAGGCAATTTCGGATAAGAATTTTATCGGAATTCGTCTTGGTGCAATCGGCCCCTTTAATGACTACCGTAGTGATGCCATCTACGGCAAAGGACTTAACATTGGCCTTACAACAACAGGAAAGTTATTTGCCGGTACCGATACAATACAGATTGAAAATTTTCAAAAAAACTTCTCATCAAAATTTGATTTTGAGATAATACTAAAAGAAAATTTGAAGGAATTAGTTGTGACGTTGGAGGATGAAGATAAAGATGATGATTTGGGAGAGATGCATTTTATAATTGATGGTTTGGAAAAACTTGAAGGAAGTATTGCCCTTGTAAGCAGCTTTGCTGATGTGAAAGGAGAGAGGCTTACAAGAAGTGTTTGGTTTGAAGATGTTGAAATTGAAGGAGATGCAATAGCTTATTATCCCGAAAGGGCTTATGGGCCTGTTTTATTTGTTCAATACACGCTGAGCAAAGGAACGTTAAAGCTACTTGCACAGATGCCACCGGTGGGAGAGAAGGATGGAAAAAGCGCTGATTTGCAAATTAAGGATGGTGATCAATGGAAAACCATTAATATGGCTACGATTGATACCTTATCAAGGACAGCCTTATTTAAAATTGAAGATTGGAAAGCAGGGGAAGATACTCCGTATCGCCTTGCATATAAATACTTTACATCCGATAATGAATTACGTGATTCTTATTTTGAAGGAATAATTCGCAAAGAGCCAACTGATAAGGATGAGGTTGTAATGGCTGCTTTCACAGGAAATAGCGACCTGGGGTTTCCAAATAATGATCTTGTCCGTAATGTTACATATCATAATCCTGATCTTTTATTCTTTTCAGGTGACCAGATATATGAGCATATTGGCGGATATGGTGTATTGCGGCTGAGGAAAGGAAATATTGGCCGGCCGGTACTTGATTATCTTAGAAAATGGTATATGTTCGGGTGGGTGTATCGCGATCTTATGAGAGACCGTCCGTCAATCTCCATACCTGATGATCATGATGTTTTTCAGAGTAATCTTTGGGGAGCAGGAGGAATCGAAGCAATTCACGATACGGACTATACTTCTCAGCAAACCTGCGGCGGTTATACAATGCCACCGGAATGGATTAATATGGTTCAACGAACTCAGACAGGTAACCTGCCCGATCCTTTCGACACCACTCCCATTGCTCAAAATATTAGTGTTTACTACACAAGCCTGGATTATGGCGGAATTAGTTTTGCGATTTTGGAAGATCGTAAATTTAAATCAGGTCCGCAGTTGCTATTGCCTGAAGCACAAATATGGAATGGCTGGCCACAGAATCCCGAATTTGATGTAATAAGTAAATCGGATGTTAGTGAAGCTGTTTTGCTTGGTGACAGGCAACTGGATTTTCTTGAAGAATGGGCGGCTGATTGGTCTGGAGAAGTCCAGATTAAGGCTGTTTTATCACAAACAATTTTTGCAAATGTTGCTACTCTTCCGTCTGATGCAATGAGTGATGCTGTTGTGCCGAAGTTGAGAATATTACCGAAAGGTGAGTATCCTCCCAATGATAAACCTGTTACTGATTTTGATTCAAACGGATGGCCTATGACTGGCAGGAATAAAGCTGTTGACAAACTCAGGAAAGCATATGCTGTTCATATTGCCGGTGACCAGCATCTTGGATCAGCAATACAATACGGAGAAAATTACTGGCACGACGGAGGTTATGCTTTTTGTGTCCCTTCCGTATCTAATATATGGCCCCGCAGATGGTATCCGTCAGAAGAAGGAAAAAATTATAAGCAAGGTATGCCGAAATATGCAGGAGATTACAGAGATGGTTTTGGTAATCTGATTTCAGTTTATGCAGTTTCAAATCCTTATTTTACAGGAGAAAAGCCTGCCCGTCTTTATGATAGGGCTGTCGGGTATGGGATTATCCGGTTTAATAAGAAAACAAGGGATATAATCTTTGAGTGCTGGCCCAGGCAGGTTGATGTTTCCAGGAAGGATGCGATGCAATACGATGGATGGCCAATTACAATTAATCAGTTTGATAATAATAATCAAAGTGCGGAGTTTTATCTTCCTTCAATAAAAGTTACAGGAATGGATAATCCTGTAATAAGAGTGTCGGATAAAAAAGGAGTAATTTTATATACAGTCAGAATAAAGGGCAATGAATTTCAGCCAAAAGTTTATAACATAGGTAGCTTTACAATTAGTATTGGTGAGCCTGAAACTGAAAAATGGAAGACTTTTGAAAATAATTTTTCCAAAAAGGGTATGAATGGAGGCGTTATTAAGGTTGATCTGTAACAACCAATCTTGAAAGGTAATTTATAATTTATTTTGACAATTTCTGGAATTTTGTATTTTAGCGCAATTATGAATAAATCAAATTATTATAATTATGAAAACTAAAAAATTATCTCTTATCAAGAAGATCATCCCTGTCATTTTAATTGCTGTTTTATTGATGTTAAACCAGGCCATATCACAAGATAACTCTGTGAAAATGTTTCTTGATGGGTCAAAAAGTGCTGACAGTCTGTTATCACTGGCTGTTGCTGGTAACAGCTACAGTGACGAAACTTTAGTGTATTTTTATTACCCGGCAACCGTAGGCTTTGATTCGGAGTATGATGCATATAAAATTCCTGGAATATATGCAGCACCGCAGCTTTTTTCTATTATTGAATGTTGTAATCTTGCGGTAAATGTTTTGCCGACATTCTCAACAAATTACATTGTGCAAATGGGGTTTAGTGTGGGTGCCGATACAGATTATACAATTACTGCAGACGGTATTGATACGTTCGATCCATCGACAACTATTTATCTGCTAGATAGCAGGGATAATGTTCTTGTAAACCTCAACACAACGCCCACATACACTTTTAATGCAACTCCTGATGATTGTATCCAGCGATTCAAATTGTATTTTGATCTTACTTCAAAATTTGTTGCATTAAGTGCTTTTCTCGAAGGTCCGTTCAATGGAGTGGATATGAATTCCAATCTCCAATCCAGTGGTATGATCCCTCTTGATCAGCCTTATAATGTCTTTCCGTGGAATTATTCTGGTAGTGAATCAGTTTCATCAGTACCTGAGAATGTTGTGGATTGGGTTTTGGTGGAATTACGTGATGCTGCTAATGCTGCATCAGCCTCTCCCGGCACATTGGTAAGTCGTCAGGCTGCCTTTCTGATGAATAACGGAAGTATAAAATATATTGATGGCTGTGCAAATCTTGATTTTAATGTCACATTATCACAAGGAATGTTTATCGTCATTCGTCACCGCAACCATTTGGATATCATGTCTGCATCAGCTCTTACTGAAACAGACGGTGTTTACCAATATGATTTTTCATCAGGAGTAAATCAGGTCTTTGGTGGCAATCTTGCCCATAGCGAACTCGCTACAGGAGTATGGGGAATGATGAGTGGCGATGGGAATGGAGATGGTGAAGTTGATAATGTTGATAAGGATGACATCTGGATACCTGAACAAAGTTCAATTGGCTATCTTCCCGGCGACTATGATATGA
>JAOZLR010000110.1:0-1388 GCA_029934735.1 Bacteroidales bacterium | reverse complement strand
GTAGTTGATGACCTGGGATGGAAAGATGTTGGTTTTATGGGAAGTAAATTCTACGACACACCGAATATTGATCAACTGGCATCCGACGGAATGGTGTTCACAAATGCTTATGCAGCTTGTGCAGTATGTTCTCCCACACGAGCCTCTATTCTTACAGGACGCTATCCTGCTCGCATCGGCATAACCGACTGGATCAGAGGTAGATATTCAGGCTTTGAAGTTCCCGAGGACAAGAAGAGTCCTACGGGCTATTATAATAATCCCAAACGGGCATTGCAGACCCCCAAAAACCCACACTGGATGGAGCTTAGCGAAGTTACAATTGCTGAAATGCTAAAAACAAAAGGATACACAACAGGCCATATTGGGAAATGGCACCTTGGCCCGGATGAGTGGCTGCCAACAGGACAGGGCTTTGATGTGAATATAGGAGGTGAAGATTATGGCCAGCCACCAATCTATTTCGATCCTTATAAAAGGGGTAAGTTTTATATTGAAACACTTCCTCCACGAAAAGAGGGTGAATATCTTACTGACAGGGAAGGGGATGAGGCGGTTAAGTTTATCAGAGAGAACAGGGATAAACCATTTTTCCTGAATTTGTGGCATTATGCAGTTCATACTCCTTTGCAGGCAAAAGAAAATTATATTGAGAACTCAAAAATGCGGGCCGACACTCTTGAAATTGATCCGTTGGGGCCTGATGAGGATGTCGGGGGAATTTTTCGGACAGGAATTCCTTTGCAGGGTCAGAGAAATCCAACTTATGCTGCAATGATCAAAAGTGTGGATGAGGCAATGGGAAAGGTTCTGAAAATACTTGATAGTCTTGACCTTAGGGAAAATACGATTATTGTTTTCTTTTCGGATAATGGTGGACATATTGTCTCAACCGACAATGCTCCTTTGCGTATGGGCAAGGGGTATCCCTATGAGGGAGGAATAAGGGAGCCTTTGATAATTAGCATTCCCGGGATGACACAACCAGGTAGCTCCTGTGATGTCCCTGTATCAAGCATCGATTTTTTTCCAACTCTGCTATCTGTTTTAGAAATAGACATTCCTGATACTCTTATTATTGATGGCAGGGATCTTACTCCACTGTTGGCAGATAAAAAAGGTTTTGACCGTGAGGATATTTTCTGGCATTTTCCACATTACTGGTGGGGTATGCATGTAAGGCCATACAGCATTGTCAGGTCAGGCGACTGGAAACTGATTAAACACTGGGAAGGTGAAATGGAGCTTTTTAATCTGAAAGATGATATCTCCGAAACAAAAAATCTGGCGGATGAAAACCCCGATAAGCGCATTGAGCTTGAAGATAAACTGAACAAATGGCTGAAAGAGACAAACGCCAGGCTGCCGATTCCAAATCCTGACTATTT
>JAOZLR010000109.1 GCA_029934735.1 Bacteroidales bacterium | reverse complement strand
ATCGTGCTGGCATCGAAAGAATTTCAGGTTATTGCAGATCGATGATTGAAAAAGGCGAGAAAATAGACTACTTCATCTTCGGCCATATCCATAAACCCAACATTGAAGATATCAATGGTGAAGCGAAATATTTCAGCATTGGCGACTGGATCACAAACTTTTCCTATGTGGTATTTGATGGAAAAAAGGCGGAGTTGAAGTATTTTAGATAAATATCTGGTATTTATTACCTTTGTATTGAAAATATCTGCAAAATGAATAAATTTGAACTAAATAGGCTTATTAAATCCTACAAAAAGGAAGGCTTGTTTATCCATGGACAGATTAAACGGGAAGAACTTATTTCGTTTACATTTCACTCCACAAGCATTGAAGGTAGCTCACTTACTTATGAGGAGGTTTACAGTTTGCTGAGCGATAATGTTGGCGCACCCAAGTCAATGGTTGATAATTTGATGAATATTGATCATGCTAAAGCCTATGAACTTGCTCTTAATGAGTTTAAGAATTCACCTGAATTGACTGAAAGTTTTATAAGAAAGGTTAATTCTGCTGTTTTAAAAAATACTGGGAAAATTGTTAATACCCCTCTCGGTAGTTATGATGAATCAAAGGGAGAGTTCAGGTTGACATCGGTTTCCGTAGGACCAAGATATTTTCCGGATCACACAAAAGTAAGGCTGTTGATTGCCGGACTTTGTAAATCCTTTAACAAAAGCTTGAAAACTGTAAAGACCGACCTTGATATTTTAAATCTTGCATCCGATCTGCATTTTAATTTTGTCAGTATTCATCCTTTTAGTGACGGCAACGGCAGAACCGCACGAATACTTATGAATGCTGTATTGTTTGCCTTCGATCTTCCCCGATTGATATTATTGAGCGAAAATAAAAGGAAATACTACGAAGCTCTTGAAGAGACAAGAAACAGATTAGATGAGAATATTATCAGAGAGTTTATCTATATGCAATATATTGAACAACTTAACCGTGAAGTTGAAAAGTATCGGAAAGCTAAAAAGGGCAATACGTTTCTGGCTTTCTAGTCATTAAAAATCCTGTAAAATCGATAATTTCCCAAAAATAAACAGGTTAAGGTTTTTAAATTTAAAATAATATAGTACTTTTGCACCCCCGATTTTTAACGGATTATTAATCATTTCCGTGATTATCAATGGATTCCTGTAATCGGGGAGGAGTTTTTGATAACCGGATACAAAATTTTATTTTAATGTCAGAAGAAATTAAAGACAAAAACCAGGAGCAGGCTGCCAAAGCAACCGAAGAGGTTAAAACTGAAGCTCCAAAAGCTGAAAATCAGGAAGAAACAAAAGCCGAACCTGAAGCCAAAAAAGAAGAAAAAGTTGAAGTGAAAGAGGAGCCTAAAGCAGAGGTTAAAGCAGAAGTTACGGAAGCTAAAGAGGAAGAAAAGCCCGAGCCTGTAATGGAAGAGAAGGTTAAGGAAGAAGTGAAAGCTGAGGAATCTGTAAAGGAAGAAAAAGCTGAAGTGGAAGTAAAAGCCGAAGAACCTGCAACTGAAGAAAAAGCTGAGGAACCTGTAAAGGAAGAGCCAGTAGCTAAGGAAGAGAAAAGAGAGGAAAAGACTCCCGAGCCAACTCCTGTAGTATCAAACGAGCCACCCGAGTTTGATTGGGACAGTATTGGTAGAAAGCAGGACAATTACACAAAAGATGAAAGAGCGAAACTTTCCGACCTGTATGAGAATACATTGAAATCAATTGCCGAACATGAGGTTATTGACGGTACTGTAGTTTCTATCAATCCAAGAGAAATTGTCGTTAACATTGGCTATAAGTCAGACGGAATTATTCCCTTTAATGAATTGAGATATAATCCCGATTTGAAACCCGGAGATACTATCGAGGTTTATGTTGAAAATCAGGAAGATGCAACCGGTCAACTGGTGCTATCTCATAAAAAAGCCAGAATACTGCGTTCATGGGAAAGAATCAACAAGGCATTTGAGAAAGAAGAGGTCATCAATGGTTTTGTTAAGTGTAGAACCAAAGGCGGACTTATTGTTGACGTGTTTGGAATTGAGGCTTTCCTCCCCGGATCGCAAATCGATGTCAAGCCTATTCGCGATTATGATGTATTTGTCAGTAAGACAATGGAATTCAAGGTTGTGAAGATCAACCAGGAATATAAAAACGTTGTTGTTTCGCACAAAGCTCTTATTGAAGATGAGCTTGAGGCTCAGAAAGCAGAGATCATCTCCAAACTTGAAAAAGGACAGGTGCTTGAAGGAACCGTTAAGAACATCACATCTTATGGTGTATTTATCGACCTTGGTGGTGTTGATGGACTTATTCATATTACAGACCTTTCGTGGGGTAGAATTAATCACCCTGAGGAGGTTGTTGAACTTGATCAGAAAATCAAAGTTGTTATTCTTGATTTTGATGATAATAAGAAGCGTATTGCGCTCGGACTTAAACAACTTACACCGCATCCATGGGATTCACTCGACACAAATATGAAGGTTGGTGACAAGGTTAAAGGTAAGGTTGTTGTAATTGCCGATTACGGTGCATTTATTGAAATTTCACCGGGCGTTGAGGGGCTGATACACGTTTCTGAGATGTCGTGGTCACAGCACTTGCGCACAGCGCAGGATTTCCTTAAAGTAGGTGATGAAGTTGAAGCCGTCATCCTTACTCTGGATCGTGAAGAGAGGAAGATGTCGCTTGGTATCAAGCAACTTATACCCGACCCATGGATCAACATTAAAGAGAGATATCCTGTAAATTCAAAACACACTGCTATTGTACGTAATTTTACCAACTTCGGTATATTCGTGGAGCTTGAAGAGGGTGTTGACGGACTGATTCATATCTCCGACCTTTCCTGGTCGAAGAAAATCAAGCATCCGGCTGAATTTACAAAGATCGGTGAAGAGATTGATGTTGTTGTTCTAGATGTTGACGAGGAAAACAGAAGATTGAGCCTCGGACACAAGCAACTTGAAGAGAATCCCTGGGATATCTTTGAAACAGTATTTACGGTTGGTTCTGCACACAAAGGAACCATTATAGAGATGAATGATAAAGGTACTGTTGTGGCTCTGCCATATGGTGTTGAGGGATTTGCTCCTACACGTCATCTTCAGAAAGAAGACAATAGCAAGGTAAGGATGGACGACAGTCTTGATTTCAAAGTTATTGAATTCTCGAAAGACAATAAGAAGATTATTCTTTCACACTCAAGAATATGGCAGGATACACAAGCCGACGAAAAGGCCAAAGAGACTGCAGCAGCACGTAAAGAGGAGAAGGTTACGCAGAGGGCTGTTAAGAAGGTGAAAGATAATGTCGAGAAAACTACCCTCGGAGACATTTCAGCACTTGCCAATCTGAAATCCAATATGGAAAAAGAGGCTAAAGCTAAGCTGGAAAAAATGTCGAAGGAGAAAAAAGGTCAGGCCAAAGATAAAGAGGCTAAGCCACCTAAAGAAGAAGAAGGCGACAAATAGCTATTTTCTGAATAACTTGAAAACCCTGTCTGAAAATATCCAGACAGGGTTTTTTATTTATCTTTGCAAAAAAAACCGGATGACATTTAAAGTAACAATACTCGGAAGTAACTCGGCAATACCCACCATAAAAAGAAATCCCACGGCACAGCTAGTAAATCATAATGAACGCTTTTTTCTTGTTGACTGTGCAGAAGGAACCCAGATACAACTCAGGAAATACAGAATAAAACTTCAAAGAATAAATCATATTTTCATCAGCCATCTGCATGGCGATCATTTTTTTGGGCTTGTGGGTCTGATATCATCAATGCACCTACTTGGCAGAAAAAAAGAGCTTCATATTTACGGCCCGGCACGTCTTAAAGATATACTTGATATCCAGCTCGAAGCATCTGAAACAACATTGGCTTATCCAATGGTCTTTCATCCTGTTGCCCCAGAATCTAATGCAATAATATATGAGGATGAGAAGCTCATAATCAGTACTATTCCATTGAATCATAGCATCCCGACCTGCGGTTTTTTGTTTAAGGAAAAGGAGGGGAAAAGGAGGATTATTAAGGATATGGCAAAGTCCCTGGATATTCCTGTTAATGACTATATCAGGATTAAAAATGGTGCCGATTTTACTGACAATGAAGGCAGGGTTTACAAAAATGAGGAGATATCTGATGCCCCATATCCAATCCGCTCCTATGCTTACTGCTCCGATACTGCCTATCATGAGCCCGTAATACCGATAATAAAAGATGTTGACCTGCTTTATTACGAAACAACCTTTATGCAGGATATGGCGGACGTGGCAGCCGCAAAATTACACGCAACTACCATTGAAGCTGCGACTATTGCAAAAATGGCCAATGTCAATAAATTGATAATCGGTCATTTCTCAAATCGGTATGATAATCCTATGGAGCTGGTTAACGAAGCCAGAACAGTCTTTAAAAATACTTTTCTGGCCGATGATGGAAAAGTGTTTGATATTGAACTTTCCTGATTAATTTTTTGGCACTTTCTTATTTTTCTTAAACTCTTCAATCTCCTCCCTCGACAAAATACTTTTCCCTACCAGGAAATCCTCATATCTTCTCTCAAAATCATCACGGAATTTTGTCGAATCTGCTTTTGCATCAGTATTCTGAAGAGTCATTTCATTAGTTTGAATCCGCTCAAGGGTGTCTCGTGTTGACTCGTTATAAATCACAAACTTATCATCGTTAATCCATATCAGTTTTGCAACAGGCTTTAAATCCTTTGTTTTTCCGAAAGTAGAGTAAAGTGAATCATTTTTTACAGCATATTTAAAAGAAGGCATCAACCCCCCGCGTCTGTTATAGGTCACATATTCAGTTGTGTCGAAAAAGGCTTCGTTATAGTTTCCCGCCTTGTCGAGAAAAGCCCAGTTGCCGGTAATCAAGGGCTCCTTTTGTTTGTCGTTTGTTGTGCATCCGGCAAAAAGCAGTAATACAATCAGTAGCTTTTTCATTTTATTTTGTTAATCTGCAAAGATATATAGAAAACGCTGCACAACATTGTTTTTCATACAAATAAAATCATACTGTTCGCCAAGAAAGCTTCAGGGTAGAGTTATTGAGACTTAATTGTTGGGCAACGTTATTTTTTCAAAAGTTATAATTAAAGCATCTTTTAATCTATTTTGGGAACATTTGCCATATAAGCTTTTTTGCCGTCTAAACTCTCCCAAAAAGCGTCAGCTTGTTGTCTAAATATTTCCTTTGAAACTGTAGGGTCTTGTATTGTCTCCATTATTATTTTATCAACTCTACCTTTTTCAATAATTTGTTTTCCTGCTTTTATACATAAATCCTTGATTAATTCCTTACGAGACTCATAAACCGGCTGAACAATCATTTCAGAAGCAGGCATATAAAACTCCCCCATTAAGTGAGTGTTTTCATTATGCGAATTCCATGCTCTAAACATGCCCGTTAAGCCATCAAAATTGTGTTTAATATCAGGAAATCCTGATGCACTAAACACAACAAAACCTTGCTCCCCTGCTTCAGGAAAACGGTCAGGATGCATTGTATTACCCTGCTCATTCAGTAACATATATGGTTTTAAAATAGGTAATAATCTATCCATAAATGTTTTCAAAATACCTGTAACATTAAAAATATACAAAGGTGATGCAAATATAACAAGGTCTGCTTCTCGATATTTTTTACGAAACATTGTCATATCGTCTTTGAAAATACACTCACCTGGTGTCTTTGTCCAACAAGTATAACAACCAGTACATTCTTTAATGTTATAATCTTTCAGCTTAAAATATTCAACTTGTGCTCCTGCTTCTTTGGTCCCATCAATAAAATGATTTACCATAAAAGATGTTTTACTGTGTTTATTGCTTCTATACCCACCATCAAATACTACAATGCTTTTTATTTTGTTTGGGGCAAAAGTTTTATAGTCATAAATAATAGGCTTAGGCTTCTTCTTGTTTTTGCTTTTTGTAGGAGGTGCGAACATTTCGGCAAACTTTAACATAATTGTTGCATCTCCTTCAATCTCATATTCATTATTTATAAATGCTTTATCACCTGAAATATCATTATTTGAAATATTTAACCATAATTCTGAATCACAACGAATTACTGTTTTAGGATTTGGGTGCTCTCCATCATCATATGAGCATTCCTGGTTGCTAATAATCAAATATCCAATTGTTGGTTCTTTGCCTGTTAAATAAAACTGAACTACCGTATTCACATCTTTTGCTTTTTCTTTATTTAATCCAAAAGGCATTGAGGTAAACAGGTCTTTAATTGTTTTGAATTTAATTTGCTCTCCACCAACTTTTTGCATTAAATAACCGGGCAATTTTGTCGTTAATGGAATACCCACAATTACTAAAACAGCAACAGGAATAAGTGTTGAAATTATCGTATTTATAGCATCGTCGCTATGGTAGCGAAGAATAGTGAGTAAAATTGCAAGTGCAAATAAGACAGACCAAAGATAATTTAGAATCAGGTTGATTTTTAAAAACTGCTGTCCTTTTGTTACGCTTTCAGGATATCTCTTTTTGGAAAACTCAAAAGTAAATGGTTTTAGTTTGAATAATGGTGGAATTATTGTCACTAACAGTAAGCCGAAATACATTGTCGCAATTATGTTTTCGATATAAATTTGTCCTATATCAGGAATAAAAAATACCATTAAAGCGCCTAAAACCGAAATGCCTGTTAGTCCATACAGGAAATAACTTTTGACCTTAAATACTAGTGCTAAAATAAAATTAATAACTATAAGCAATGTAAAGATCAGGACAAATGGCTGGACATTACGCATACGAAATCCAGACCCTTCGGCAAAAATGTTTAATGTTATCAAAGCCACAAAGGGAATATATTTAATAATGTTTTTCATTGTTACAGCTATTCCAGGTTAATTGTTAATTTTATGTTTTTCCCTTTCTCAACCGTAAACGAAACATCTGTAAAATCAGGTGGCCCAAAGGTGCCATACTTATTATTCGAAAACCCGTATTTTTCTTTTGGTGCACCAAATAAGTTTTTATCTATTTTTTGATTATCATTTTCATCGTGCCATACTGCAATTGCATAGGTTCCTGCTGGCAGGTTCTCGAAAGTATAGTTTATACTTTCTGTTTTTGTTGGTTTTACTTTTGCACCTTGAAATTCTTTCCCAAAATCAGGGAAAGTGTTTTTACTGTCATAAATACCGATTTCGATATTTCCATCGGTGCTTTCTATACCGGTGATTGTAATTGTCACTGTTCCTGTTTGTGCAAACACTGGTGTGGCTAATACCATAATTATTAGAGCCATTAAAGAATTTTTCATTTTATGAAATTTTTTAATTAAACAATGGTGCAAATATATGAGTGTAAATTTAGATAATGCAAATTTATGTTACAGATGGTCAAAAGTTTATACGAACAGGACTAATTTGGTGCAAATTGGATTGTGAAGGGACGAAAAGGAAAGGTAAATCTATTATTTGTGCTTAATTGATATGATTAATTTTATTAATAGTTGTTCTGTAATTTTTGAAATTGAATTTCTGATAAGTTTTTTGGCAATCCCATTTTTACTTTTAAAATATACTTCAATGTAATTACAGAAAAACCTAAAATAAACAAAGGCTTATAAAATTGAATGTCCGCAATTCCAAAAGGCTGAAAAACAATTAAGAAGAGATAAATGAATGCAGAAAACAAAAAAGATGCAACAATCCTATGCTTTTTTTTATCAATAAATGGGAATGGCTTGTTTAGATATGACTTCATTCGTGCGTTTTGATTGGAATTGTAGCTTTTTCCGTATTAATGAGTATTTTATAATTCAAAAAAAGATAGATACCACTAATGGCGGAATATTTTTTTCGATTAGAAAACCATATTAAATGTCTTATGTTGATGCTCAATGTGATAGCTATCAGAAGGGCGCTTCGCACCATTTGAAGGCTATTTATTGGCTGCTGCCTGTTCATTTAATCAACATAAGTTTTAAG
>JAOZLR010000108.1 GCA_029934735.1 Bacteroidales bacterium | reverse complement strand
AATTTCATTTTTGTAATACTCGTCAAGTGAAACTGAATTCCCTGAAGTTTGGAACTTTGAGTTTTGAACTTTGGATTTTATTTGTGTTTTGTATTTTGTGCTTTGTGTTAACACCAAGGGTTTCAATATATCATTCCATATTTCTGTCAGTACCAATTCCCGAAAAGAGAGATGAAATGGCCCGGCAACAAGCTCCTCTCCTGACAATAATCCTTCTGATGGATGAAGCCCGAGTTTAATCACCCTCACACCTGCTTTTTCAAAAATCAACAACAGCTCTTTCGACCATAAAACAGCTTCTTCAAGTGATAAGGGCTGAAATCTTCCATCCCGAAACATCTTTTCAAGAACAGTATCCCTGATTACAAGAGTTGGATAAATGCGGGTGTTATCTGCACCAAGTTCGACAATTCTGTTTGCAGTAAATAAAGCACTTTTCAGCGTATCACCAGGCAGACCAATCATCATTTGCAAGCCAAGAGAAAAGCCATTTTTGAGCACCATCTCCGCTGCTTTTTCAGTATCTTTTGCAGTATGTCCCCGCTTTGACAAACCCAGCACCTTATTATCCATACTCTGTGCTCCAATCTCAATTGTCCTGACGCCATAATCCTCCAGCATCTTCAAAATATCTTCATTAATATAGTCCGGGCGGGTTGATAATCTTATTCCTTCGATACGGCCTGTTTTCAAGTATGGCTTTACCAGATTTAGTAAACTACGTTGCGCATCAACTCCGATTCCGGTAAAATTTCCTCCAAAAAAAGCAAGCTCTACTTCACTATCCTTAACAGGTATTGTTTCGAGATGCTCCTCTATAATTTTAATAATCTCATCCTCAGAAGGAATTTTAAGCCGTCCGGATATTTTCTGCTGGTTACAATAGATACACTGAAAAGGGCAGGCCAGCTCAGGAATAAAAATTGGTATGTTGTAATGACGTTTCTTCATTTTTCAGCATCAGGATGCAAAATTATAAAAATATGGCAATAGCTTAGATAAAACACACACCTTCTAACGCTAAGGCCAATACACTTCCTCTCAGTTTGCACACATAGCCTGCCCACAAAAAATGGAAATAAAACACATCAAAAAAAATTACAATAATTTAACATTACAATAGTTTATTTACTCTATTTTTGGGGTATTAAAAATCAGACGCTATGAAATTTAAACTAATCATTATTTTATCATTTACCTGGTTGTTTTTATCAGGTCAAAACAAAACAGAAATTCCCGAAGTTTATTCGAACATTCATTGGGAAGATGGGAAACTCATATTTCAGCCGGAAGGTTCGCCAGACAAGATGATTTACTACCCTTCAGCACCAAAGTATCACTACGACAAAATTGTTATCACACCCGAAGGGACTGGCAATGGTTTACTGTTTGATTTCAAAGATACAGTCTTCAAAGGAACTCTGTATTATGGTTTCATTCACCCCGAAGATAAATACTCTCAGCCTGTTTTTTTCAAAAAATCTTCACCCATTAAAAAAGGAGTTGCTGAAATAAACATAAAAGACAAACTTTCTGGCAAATATGATGCTGTAGATTGGGAATCAACAGGTAAGATGAGAATGGGATACCGCATTACTAACAACATAGGCAGGATAATCTACGACGGGAAAATAAATGTTACGGGAAGAGGTCCTTTCAAACCTGACGTAACAATCATCTCCGGACCTTTTGTGAATCTTGTTACCGAAAACAGTGCTGTAATATCATTTCAAACGAATTTTGAAACTATTGCTAATGTTATTGTTGACGGACGTTCATTCACCGACAAAACCCAGAGTGAAAATTTCGAGATAAAAATCGATGCATTGAAGCCATCAACCGAATACTCCTACACAGTAAAATACGGTGACTATTCTGACAACTTCTCTTTTAAGACAGCACCCAAACCCGGTTCCCGCGAGCCATTTACTTTTGCCTTTGCAAGTGATAGTCGTGCCGGTCAGGGTGGTGGTGAGCGAAATATTTACGGAACAAATTCCTACATTATGAAAAGAGTAGCTGCTATGACAGCTAATAGCAAAGCTGAATTCCTGCAATTTACGGGTGACCTTATTTCTGGTTATTCCGACAATAAAAATGAACAAACGCTTGAATATCACAACTGGAAAAACAGTATCGAATCTTTTGCCCATTATGTGCCAATGAATGTGGCAATGGGAAACCACGAAGCTCTGAATTTCTTCTTCAGAAATAAAGCAGGCGAACTGGTGATGATTGACAAGTTCCCTTTTGAGACTGAATCGGCGGAGCAACTTTTTGCCCAAATGTTTGTAAACCCTCTTAATGGCCCCAAAAGTGAAGATGGCTCAATATATGACCCTGATCCGGATAAAACAAACTTTCCGCCTTATGATGAAACAGTTTTCTATTATTCTTATGCCAATGTTGCGATGGTTGTTCTCAATTCAAACTACTTCTATGCACCAACGGAAAATATGGTGCCAAAATCGGGAGGAAATATCCATGGATACATTATGGATAATCAGTTGGAGTGGTTTAAAAATACAATTGCCAAACTCGAGAAAGACAAAAATATTGACCATGTTTTCGTTACCATTCACACACCTGCTTTTCCCAATGGCGGACATTCCGGTGATGATATGTGGTACGGCGGAAACAATACTATTCGGCCTTATATAGCAGGCAAGCCGGTTGATAAAGGAATCATAGAGCGTAGAGATGATTTTCTTGATATTATGGTCAACAAAAGTTCTAAGGTAATAGCTCTGCTTTGTGGCGATGAACACAACTATAACCGGATGCGAATTGATGCCGACACAAAGATTTATCCTGATGATTGGGATAGCTCCAAGCTGAAAATATCAAGAACAATATGGCAGGTAACAAATGGTTCGGCAGGTGCTCCCTATTACGGACAGGAAAAACTACCCTGGAGCAGTTCAGTCGAAATCTTTTCAACACAATATGCCCTCGTCTTTTTTAACATTGATGGTAAAAATATTGAAATTAAGGTGGTTAATCCTGATACCGGTGAGGAAGTGGAGAGGGCTAAGATGAGATAAGTGTTAGTTTAAAGGAGGAATCCGTTTGCTAAAAAATAACCAGCAGTTAGAAAAATCCGGGCTGTTTGGGATTTTAGCGAAAGCAATGTGTGCCGGCCTAATCCCGAACTTAATATTTGCAGGATTTGAAATCCTGATATATGCGCCAGCTCTGTGGTTTTTTAATTACAAACCATCCGGGTGAACACCGGCCAGCAGGCAGAACTCCTGAATGGTTGAAATTCTGATAACGCTGGTAGTTTCCGGATTGTTGTCTCGCTATTTTTGCAACCCGCAGGGACTCCGCCGCACCTTCCTGCACCGACCCTACGGGTTTTTCAACATAGTTTGAAAATAAAAATTATTTAATCACCATGAACTTTTTACTTCCGATATCCTTTCCGTCCATACCGGCTTTAAGGATGTATATGCCCGGCTTCACATCTTTCAGTCCCATAGTTATCAACAATTACCCGTTCATATTTTCTCATATATCCAAATATCAAGGCTTTAATCTTGATTAACTTTGCACATTATAAAACAATTGGAATCCTTTTGCGTTATTGTCGCAAATTCAATAAGTAATACAAATAAGAATTAACAATTTGAGAAAATGAAACTATTAAGCAAAAATTTATTAATCCCGAAAATTATCATTGTGCTTCTTATCGGAGCAATGGCAGTAGGAAGTTCAGGCTGTAAGAGTAAGAAAAAACTTGCACAGGAGCAGGCTGCTACTGAATATGCCGAAAAAGTTCAGAAAGCGCTGGCCGATTTACAGGCTATTCTTGATGATGATGGCACAATGCCAGTCAGTGAGATGGAACGCAGACTGAATGATGTCAAAGCTATGAACCTCAATGATGATTCAGTTAATGAAAAAATTGAGCTCGTAGAAATGAAAATAGCATCGCTAAAAGAAGCCTGGAGATTGCAAAAGGAGGCTGAGAAAGAACGGGAAATGCTGAATGCCGAAAAGACGGAGTATGATTATATCAATGAATACTTTATAAGAATTGCACGTACGCAAGATGTTAATGCTGCCAATGGAATTATCGATGAAGCTTTGAAAATGTATGCTTCAGAAGATACTCCGGTACTAATTATAATCCATAAAGATGGCGATGCTGTTGATTATGATAAGCCGACAACGATTAAAAATTATTTGAACTTTGTGAAAGATCAAAAAGCATATAATAATAAAATTTCCAGTGTGAAATTTGACCCATATGGACAAATAACCGAACTTGAATTAATTAAAAAATAAGAATTATGTTTAGAACAACAATATTTTTCATCGCACTATTTTTTGTTTCAATTGCAAACCAGGCAATCTCGCAGGATATCAGTCCTGAGAGGAAACAGGCAATCGACAGTCTTGCACTCGAAAAGGTGCGCGATCTGAGCAAATACATCAGCCTCATAGGTGATAAGAAAACCGAATTTTCGGAAGCTAACAGAGTTATCGACAGAGCAGTTGAACTGTTTATGGATGGCAGCGAAGTCGGTGTTTCATCAATCTACAAACCGGAAGTTAATTATTATCCCGTTCGCGAATACCTTGAAAGGTTGATGCGCCTGAATTACGACAAGGTTGATATTGAATGGTACAAAATTCAATATGTCAGCGATCTTGAAAAGCAGCCAGACGGAACTTATGTAGGTGTAATTACTGTTTTTCAGAAATTTTCCGGTTATGACAAAGAGGGAAACCTTGTTTACCAGGATGTAACCAAAAAAGATATTACTGTGTATGTCAAGCGTAAAGAGACACAGATAGGCGGCCGTCTAATTGGATTCTGGGATGTGATGCTTGGCGACATCAGGGTAAAAGAAACGGCTAAGCCGTAGAGGACAGAAGTTAATAATTAGTTAATTTGCCATCCGGATAATTATTTCGGATGGCTTTTCCTTAAATTTGATTTGATTTTGAAGGCTACTTTTAAAAAAATATCATTCCACCTTTTTCTTATCCTTTTCTTAATTTCAGCTTATCCTGTTTTTTCGCAAAAACTGAGTTCCGTTACCGGTGATGAAACTAACTTATATGCCCAGACAAAACAGGTTAACCAGTTTTTCAGAAGATTCAATAATGAGGAAGACCGTTTTGGAGACAGATATTATCCCGGCGACAGTCTGTACCGCGATAATGCTTTTAGGTCTGTTTACCTGAACATGCTCTTTGATATGCATAGCAGCCAGATTGATGGTGACCTGAAAAAGGAGTTTATTGCAAAAGTTAGCGATCTTAACAATCCTCTCTTTCTGGATTTTCATAGTAATTATTGGTTTGCTGAACTTTCGGCGATATTCAATTATCGTGGTATTGATAAAAACCTGCTTCTATTCCTTAAGCTTGAGCAGGAAAATCTGGGCTACAAATGGGTCTTGACCAATGTCTATTTCTCCGAATTTCTGAAATATTTTTTTAAAGGATATCCCGATAAAATTGAAAAATCATTTCTGCATCCCATGAGCCACGAGCTTGATTTTATGAATATTCATAAGGCTTTCGACTATCCTAAATATATTGAATACTACGCACACAAAGATTATCACCCTGACTACCTGACTCTTTTGTTTTATGAAATAAAAAAAGGAGATATGAATTTTGTTAACTCCGGTTCACTGAAATTTCATTTTTTCCAGGTTGATGGCTGGTATTTTGAGGTCTCTTTTGTGAACCGTTCGGGTAAAAATTCCGGATGGCTAATCACAAAGCTTTATAAAATAAGTGATACGGAAAAAGAAGAACTAATCAAATTTTATTTGCCGTGAAAAATTTATACATCCATTTAAAGATATTGCTTTTTTCAGTGGTTCTCATTTCAGGAACACTAAATCTGCATGCCCAGAAAAAGGCCAAAGAATCGACCCTTTCACCTGAGACATTAAAACAATATGAAAAACAGATTTCACAACTTGTTAGTTATTTACAGGGGACATTTAATTTCCTCGGAGATCCGACACAAGCACCAAATGAAAAGGAGATAATTGTTAACGATAGCTACACGAAAATCTTTATTGATAGTCAGGTACAGATTGAAGACGACCTTGATCAAAACAGGGATGTGCCAATTTATAAAAATGTACAGGCTTATCTTAAGGATATTATCTTCTTTTTCAGAAGTGTGAAATTTAAGTTTATTGTTACGAATACCCAGCATTTTGTAAATGAAAATAATGAGCACTATTTTCTTGTAACTTTCAACCGTATCCTTGACGGAATAACCGTCAATAACGATACTGTTAACTGGGAGCAGGTGCGTTATATGGAAATAAACCTAAATCTTGCACAAAGCGGCATGAAGATCGCCAGTATCTATACCAATAAACTCAATGAAAAAGAAGATGTAATAAACTGGTGGAATTCGCTGACACCTGAGTGGCGGAATATTTTTGGACAAAATATAACCATTACAGACAGTATTCACCTTTCGGATATAATTTGGTTTCAGGATAGTGTGATAGTCGTTGCGGATGAGTATGCAAACTTTGTCAATGATTCAACGGAAGACTATTCAATTGAAATACCGGAAGAAAAAAAGACTAATTCAAATATGGTTTTGGGCTATGATACCATAAAATTCGACACTAAAAAAATATTTGCAAAAATTAACGGAATTCTTAATCAGACCGAGATAGATGTGTCAGAAAATAATGAGATCAGAACACTAAAACCTTTAAGCAAACTGACACGACTTCAGGAAATTAACTGCTCAAACACTTTAATAACAGATGTAACTCCCCTTCGCAATCTGAACGAACTGACAACCCTGAATTGCTCTCAAACGCCTGTATCGGATATTTCACCATTGCAATATTCTACAAGGATTACAAACCTGAACTGCAGTTATACCCTTGTTCGTGATATGGATGTAATCAGTAATTTTATTCACCTCGAAAAACTTTGGTTTGCCGGAAACAGAGTTACAGACCTTTCATTTGTTGAGGATTTCACAAACCTAAAAACACTTGATTGCAGCGACTCAAAAGTTTATGATCTTGAACCTCTGACAGAATTAACTTCTATGGAAGAACTTAATGTTTCGGGCAGCCTGGTAAGAGACCTCACTGCACTGGCAAATCTCACAGATATTGAACGTCTGAATTGCAGTAATACACCTGTTGACTCAATTGAGACAATTGCCAATCTGACAAAACTTGAGATATTACATATCAGTAGCACTGAAGTAATTAGTCTGAGCGCAATTTCACAACTGCAAAATCTCAAATATGTCTATTGCGATCATACCGAAATAAAGAAGGAAGAGACATTGGAGTTTATGCGGCAACATCCGGGCTGCATTGTTATTTTTGAGTCGGAGGAGCTGATGAAAAACTGGAAAGAGCTGGACCAGGACTGGAAAGATGTCATTGTGGACCTTACCGGTATTGGTGCTAATCCAACAAGAGAAGAGCTTCACCAGCTTATTAAAACTACAGAACTGAACATTTCAGGAAATTCAAATATTAACACACTACGCCCTTTGCGGAATCTTTTTAATCTTAAAAAACTGAATATCTCGTTAACAAAAGCAACCAATTTTGAGTATATTTCAAATTGCCCTGAGCTGGAAGAATTAGATGCTGCAAATACTGAAATAAAGGATCTTGGATTTCTGTCAGAACTCAAAAAACTGAAAAAAATAAACCTTGACAGCACAGAAGTAAATAGCTTTGAACCTTTGGAAGGCTTACAGGAGCTAAAGCTGATATATGCCGATAACACAAAGATAGATGATAATGTAGCTTCTGCATTTCAGGATAAGCATCCGGGCTGCCTGATAATCTATAAAACGGATGAACTTAAAAAATGGTGGGAAAGCCTGCCTTCACAATGGCAGGAAGTATTCTCTTCGCAGTTTAAGGTTGACTCACCTCCCTCGAAAGAACAATTGCATCAGATACTTTTCATTGACTCTCTGAGTATTGAAAATAATCTGGAAATAAAAAATATTAATCCTGTTAAAGAACTTGCAGGACTTAAATCCCTTTCA
>JAOZLR010000107.1 GCA_029934735.1 Bacteroidales bacterium | reverse complement strand
GGTTCAGAGTTTAAACCTGAACTAATTGAGATTAAAGAGACGAAAACTGTTCACTGGTGTATGTGCAAGCATACCGGACGTAAACCATTTTGTGACGGGGCACACCGAAAATTGTAGATTTGAAGAAGTGTTTTAACCCAACTTTTCAACTTAATCCAAATTAACCCCCACCCGTTATAGTGTGAGAGATATATCGAGATTATGAAATACCAGTATTCGAGAAGATATACTATTAATTCAAGACATCAATCGAATAATGCATATTAATCAGGGACAAAATCCGATTTTCCATTATTCGGTATCCATTGTTCGTTTTTGTCATTGTTGTCAACCTGTGAGTCCATATTAAAGTCTCCTTTTTGATAGCCGCTTGCACCTGCTTCATCCTCCCAACCTGTTTTGTCAGCAGTATTAATATTGTTGTCACCGTTGTAATTGCCCGAATAGATACCGTACTCACCTCCGCCAAGGTTAACCTGAGCAGTTGCACCGCCATAAGCTTTTGTGGCAGATGTTGTAAAGTCGTAGGTGTAAATGCCTCCGCTTATTGTTACCGGAACAGATGACATTATACCGAGATGGTTTCTGTGCCAGATGACTACAAACAGATTGTCAGAATATGCCGCATTAATAATAATATTGCTGACTCCATCCATACCAACGATATCTCCGGTATTAGTAAGGAAAGCTGCCTTTCGAGCTATTATGTTTCCAGGAGTTGCTGAACCTGCATTTGTTGCATCTCGTAGTTCGACAAGTATCCAGTCGGTAACATTTCCGGGTATGACCCCGGCAGATTCACTTCCGGTATATGACCAGGGAGAGGTGTTGTAGGGTTGTGAATTTGGAATGGTAAGGTCGGTTCGCATTGTTCCTCCTTCAAACGGCCCCTCAAGATTAACATCAAGACTTAGTACCAACCCTGATGTTCCTGTTATGCTTCCGTTTGAGTTTAACGTTAATGGAATACCTTCATTAATGGTTATATTGTCAATATTTACCCAGGCATTTTCTCCTGGAGTCAGATCGTTTGTTAGTTGAAACTGAATTTTAAATAATGTTCCTCCTGTAGTCATTGGAGAGGTGCCTGCACATGCAAAAGTTATTTCGCTACCTGAAATGTTTTTTACAAAAGACCATCCGGCGGTTTGTGGCCCGGGAAGTATATCAAGTACTGCCAATTCGGGAGTTTCAAAACTTATTGTTCCATTGAACGAATAGATATCTTCACCCGGTGGGAAGTCAGAAATATTTACAGGCAAGTCATAGATGGAATTTACCATTGCTGAAACATCGGCAATATCAAGATAAGCATCATAAACACTAATGTTGCCGCATGAGCCTGTAGCCCCGACATTATCTATAGCTGTAACCTGTATAACACCGCTGTGGTGTGCTGTCAGTAATCCACCTGCATCAATCGTGGCAACCGAATTATCGGAAGATACCCACGAATAAGGAGGAATGCCACCCGAGGCAGTAAAAAGACGTGTCTCTCCTGCCACAATAGTATATGTGTTAGGCGATACGGTTATTGTTGAATAGTTTATGGTCGTGAAATATCCGTTATCAGTGGTTGCCGGAAGGTCTTCATTAAAGATGGCTTCATTAAAGGTTATCCCTGTACTTCCGGTATTTACAGACGATACATCAAACCTGATATATAAAAGTACACTACTACCGCTCAACGTGGTAGTTCCTGCAAAAGCTATATTAACATTTCCGGCTATCAAATTATTGAAGGAAACAGAATATCCGTCCAGCATTGTACCTGTTGTAACAAGTATTGTAGGCGTAAGTAGATTTTGGTTAAATGTAAAACTGATGTTACCCGACATAATATTTAGTCCTGTAATGTCGGTAGTATAAATGGGGATATCAATTGTACTTCCCTGCCAGGCAGTTGTGTCTGGAATCCTGAGTTGCATAGCTCTGATCTCTATCCAACCTGTTGTATCTCTGGTGCCGTTATTATCCTCAGCAACCACTTTTGTGAACCCCTGATAGTTTGCACTCAATAACCCGGAGGAGTTAATGGAAGCGACAGCCGGATTAGTAACAAACCAGGAAAAGGGGGCGGTTCCTCCACTGACATTAAATTGCAACTGGTCACCAACAGTAAGTAAACTGTTATCAGGAGATACATAAATTGTTGGCAGTGCTGCAATTGAGATATACCCGTTATCAAGCGTAACTCCCGGAGTTCCTTCATTAAAAAAGTTGTTAACATCGCCACCATCGAAATTGATCTGTGACGCCCCGGAACTGATACATTCAAAACGCATATAAAAAAGAACTCCTGTTCCTGAAAGAGGCGTTGATCCTGCCCCTGCAATAAACAAATTGTTGGTAACAGAAGCGTTTGATGTTGGAGTTCCCCAACTCTGCGACAGTGTTCCTGCTGTTTCGATGGAAACAAATGAGAGATGTGAACTATAATAGTAAATTTTGAATTGATAGGATAAGATGTTTTCACCTGTTACCGAATTGTCAACATAAACAGGTATGTTGATAAAGTCACCAATGGTTGCTGTTTCATTAGGAATTCTCAATTCAACCGGATTGTCTGCCAGGGAAATAATCCCCAGCATCACAACCGCTATTATTGTAAAAATATATTTGATCTTTTTCATTTTGTCAGTTTTTTAAGGTTAAACAAATTAGTTAAATAATAGTGTTTCCACCTTTTTATCTGACAATCTGAATTTTTTGAGTTATCACTTTATCCTGTAAAATCATCCTGATAAAGTAAGTGCCATTCGGTAGTTTTATCCCTTGCTCGTTATTACCGTTCCACGAAATATTATATGTTGCAGCATCGTGAGGCCCATTTGCAATTTCGTCCACCAGTTGTCCATAGATATCATAAACTACAATAACAACATTTTGTCTGTTTTCAACTACCTGGTAATAAATATTCAATTGATTGCTGAATGGATTTGGATAGCATGAAAGCTGTCTGTTTTTATTGTTATAATCATTTCCTAAACCTATTGTAAACCCTTTAATTGTTACAGAACCGTCTGTTACATTCCAGCTTAGGTCGGTTTCGTTTGCCATAAAGTATTTTGCTGTAACGGGAGTTGTAATATTTGTAACACCATCCATCACCTGGAAGATAATGTTCGCTGCATCCATTGCATATTCAAGAGATTCAATTCCTGCAAAAGCAATTTTTACAGTTCCTGCTTCCTGGTTTATTTTAAATGAAACATTCATTCCCGGTATCAGACATACAACATCGGTTGCTTTAATTATTTCCGGGTCATAACTTACTGTCATCTCCATAGCGTATAGTCCCGATACATTTGAAATACTAATTGGCATTGTGAATTCATCATCCGGATAAACCTCTGTATTGCCGACCATCAGTTCCACATCTGAAACAAATGCAGGCAAGGGGTCTAACAGGGCCGCAGGGAAGTAATTGATAAGACCAACTACATATTGCAATATTAATGATGCATCGTAAGCTAATATAGAGCCATTACCGCTTACGTCAGCAACGCCTTGCTGAGTGGGGTTTAAGACAATTAAGGATGCAACATGCTGTAGAACCAGTGAAGCATCATAAGCCTGTACAATGCTGTTTAAACTAACATCGCCCAATAGTGGGTTAATAGCCCCACTCGTGCCATAAGGGTTATAATTCACTTCATCAGAAACAGTCTCGCCTGTACCTCCCGGATTTCCGGAATGAGTAGGTCCTGAGTCATCTCCCCACCAACAGTTTGTCGCATCAATCTCGAATGACTGATTTACATTGTTCACTGCCATAGTTGTTATATCAAAGAAATCGCAGTAATTAATGGTAGGCTGGGAAGCTGCTGTTGCATATACTCCATAATCACAATTGTTAAAAGAACAATTCAATATTGACGGTTTTGCACTTATTGTTCTGATTCCATATCCTGTTCCATATTTTGCCCATCTGAAAATGCAATTTGCAAACCGGGTGTCATTGTCTAAAGCTATATCATTAATAGTAATTCCATCCCATGTAATTGACCCGTTAGATGTGGCTGTTCCATCTGAATTTGAATCGCCGCCATAAAAATCATCTGTTAAACTTGTAAACACAATATATCCACCTGAAGATGCTACTCCTTCTGCAATCAGGCCATTATTAACAGCCATTGAACCGCTATTGGAGAATTTGCAAATTACCCCGGGATCAATAGTAAGTGTTACCCCGGTTCCAATAGTATAAATACTAAAGAGATAAGGAATATTGTCAACTCCACCAAATGTACGCTTGGGTAAAGTAACATCTTGTGTTAAAGTTTCATTATTATTAACCCCTATACCTTTATATGTAGAACCTGAGATTATATTTCCTGTGGTTACAGCAGGATATGAAACCAGGGATATACTCATAGGAGCAAAATCAAGATCATCAAATGTATTATTAATAATATTAGGTGTGCAAACTCCTGAATTGGTAATACCATAGTCAACTTTATAAAAAGTACTATTTATTATTGTCGGAGAAGCACTGTTAAGTCTTACAACAGAAGTAGAATACCGTATTATGGTATTGTTTATATAACTGGCATCGTCGCTGATATCATTAAAGATGAAATATAGTCCATATGTTGTAGGAGTAGTTGCCGAGCCGTTTTGTTCTGTGTCTGCAGGATTTCCATAGGCATCATCCCTGTAATCGGTGAACACCACTGAATCAGCTGTAGTTCCTGCTACTAATAATTTGCCATTGATTGTTAAGTGGTTACCCATAGATTTAAAGACAGTTCCAGCCGGTATTGTTATAGTAGTTCCTGAATTAATTGTAGAGGTGTATAGCATGTAGGTTATGTTTGTATATCCTGCAAAATTACGTTGGGGGACAGTTGCAGTTTGAGAATAGGTTTCGGGTTGAACACCAATGGCCAATCGTCCGATATTGGCTACTGTATTGTTCGAAAATGTTGGATTTGAGAACATTGACATAAAGATAGGTTCTCCGGTAATATTATACATTTCACAGTTTGTAATCTCTGGATAAGCTGATCCGTAAACGCCTACTGCCGAACCGTAACCTTGCTGGAAAATTGTATGGTCGATAGTTACTTTAGCATCTTTAACACGTGCAGCACCTAAGTGTGAACTGGATCCCCATGGACTGGAATATCCACCTCCTGTATATCTTAACTCACAATATATCAACTTGTTTTGAGTGTCATCTCCTGTTTCATAGTATAAAATACCATCCCAGTCATTATTTGTTGGAGTTGTACTGCTACCATCATTATTAGTATCACCTCCGGCAGAGTCGTCTCTGATGGAAGTGAAAATTATTCTCTCTCCCGACAATCCTGTTGCATTGAGTCCGCCATGATTATATATTCCAATAAAATAGGATCCCCTGAATTTGAAAATAATACCTTCTTCAACCGTAAGTATTGCATTGGAAGTGATGGTGAGATCATCCATAATATATGCAATATTAGTAAATCCTGCCACACTCCTTTTTGTCAGGGTTTCATTTGTAGACAATGAATATCCTGATAATCCTTCTATAATGAATATTCCGTTACTGAGATTGGCTGTAAATGTGATGTTAGTAAATGTTGGATTGGCTGTGAATGACATAGCAATGGGATCAGATGTGCAATTCTGAATGTTCACATTATCGATAACAGGATCGGAATTTCCATTAATCCACATTCCAAAGGATGAAGACCGATCAATTAATGAATAGTTCATTTTTGCAGCAGCATTGGTCCATCGTACCATTCCATAACTCGAACCTCCACCCCCTCCATAAAGGAGATCAGTATAATCCAGCTTACAATAACTGTCATCACTGTTATCCCTGAATTCAATAAAATCCCAATTGCCGGCTGCCGGTGAAGTGAAATTACCATCACCATTTGTATCCAAAGGATTGCCCACATTGTCATCATTTAAGGATGTGAAAATAACATGTTCAGAAGATGTGCCATCCGTTTTAAATCCACCATCAATATACCACCTCTTATCCCACATTTTAATAACTACGTCCGATTCAATATTCAGATAAGTACTATTCATAACTGTTAAGTGTTCTAAAAGTACGTAGGTAATATTTGTGTAACCGGCAACGTTACGCTTAAATATTGTTCCATTATTAATAACATTGTGCCCAATTAATCCCAGGGCATTTATTCCAACATTGGTAAATGTGTTGCCTGAAAAAGCTGGAGTAGCAGAAGCAGCTATGGAGAACGGTGTATTAGAAATGTTGATCATATTGTTATTGCTAATTACAGGGTTGGATGCCTGGTAACAGGAGACTCCATAATTAAGCTCCCTGAATTCGCAATTTGATATGGTTGGGCCGGCTGGAGTGCTTAATGAACTGATAGTAGCAACTGCACAAGCATTCAGGTAGTGATTAGAACCGCCATTAACATAATAGTAACTGTAAACACTTGCGTACTTCATCAGTACATAATCCAAAATTGAGGTTGGATCATGTCCATCTTCAAAGATGATAGCACCCATATCATTGATAACTGGTGTGGTACTTGTTCCATCTTTATTAGTGTCGTTCGGATTTCCGAAATTATCATCCTTTACTGAAGTAAAAGTTATCCCTTGCGATACAGTTCCATCGCAAACTAATTTTCCTTTAATAATGATCCGGTATGTATAGGATGAAGATTTAATAACAATTCCCGGGTCAATTGTAAGTGTAAATCCTGAAGGAACTGTAATTTGGGCAAGCATTACATAGGTTATATTGCTAACTGTAGTGAAATCACGCTTTATAATATGAGCGTTTGCCGTTAATGTGCCTCCCAATAAACCGATGGCATCGTATTCATTATCCATAAAGGAGAGAATATTATTAGTGAATACAGGGTTTGCCTCGAACGACATAGCAATAGGAGTTTTGGAACTTGATCCTACTGTGTTGTTGGTGAAAGTTGGAGTAGATGCATTCTGAAAATAGGCGCCAAAGTAGTTCTGCTGGAGTTCACAAAGGTCGATAGTCGGACCTGCATCGTATAAAGAGATGCCCCCAATACTGCTATATCCTGCATATCTGAGCTTACACCTTCTCATAACACTTGAATTATCACTTTCATCGTAAAACCTGATACCATACCAATCGCTGATGGCAGGAGCCGTGGTTGATCCATCATTATTGGTGTCGCCTCCCCAGTTGTCGTCCCGTTCGGAAGTAAAAAAGATATTTTTACCTACACCGGCATTTGCTATGAGCTTTCCACTTATTATCAAACTCGTATGGATCGGAAATTTAATGATATTTTCTGAAGCAATGGTAAGTGTATATGTGTTGTTTACAGTGAAATTTGTACGGAAATAATAAGGGACATTTACAAAAGGAAGTGTCCAGTTTTTACTCATTCCACTGGCATATACATATAAAGCATCTCTTGTATTTCCTGAAAAGTCGCAGGTGCCGTTTATTGATAAATCACCGGGACCGCCAAAATACACAGGCCATACATTGGAAGTTATGGTGCAGTCAGTAAGGTCTACCTGTGAAGACGTTGTCATATTAATGCCATATTTGCCATTGATAATGCTCACATTGTTTAAACTGCAAACAGAGCCGTCTTTAGCATACAGACCGTACCCGTAAGAGCTGAAGTAACCGGACAAATCGATCAGCCCTCCTGTCATATTTAAAACGTCATTAACTTCAATACCGTAATAATAAAAGAATTCAATATTTGTGTTCGTTAGAGTGGCTGTCCCGTTATAGATATAAAATTTTTGTGCATATTGCATAACGCAACTTGTTAAGCTGGCGACTCCGGAATAAGAAGTATTACCAATCTGTATGAATTGCCAGTCACCTGGTGCAGGGACTGCCTGGTTAGATGTAAATGTTGCTGAACTGGCAGATATTGTTCCGTAAATATACATTTTTCTACCACTGTCGAATTTCACTTCAACAGTGGGATCTACTGTTAGTGTGACACCATTGTTAACAGTAATATCTCCTGTTACAATGTAAGGGCTTCCTGCACTGTTCCAGGTAGTGTTAGCACTGATTATTCCTGAAACATCTGTGGCATTAGCTATTCCGAAAATAGCAAAACTCAGAATTAATGTAATTAGTTTTTTCATGAT
>JAOZLR010000106.1:3832-8122 GCA_029934735.1 Bacteroidales bacterium | reverse complement strand
TCAAATCTAAAACCCCACTTACTCATCCTGATTATCACGCAAATGATATTTGATACTGATATTATCGGGATCATCTTTTTGCGGTCTGGTTTTATTATAATACTCTTCAAATGCGGCTATTTTGGCTTCCATTTCTTCCTCCTCAGTATCTTCTTCATCTTCCCAATCATATTTCTTTTTTTGCGGACCTTCCTTCCTGTAATAAAAGGCAAGCACCATTCCCACAACCAATCCCCATAAATGCGACTCCCACGAAATATTCTTTTCAGGAAACATTTCAGGAAATACTCCCCAAACCATACTACCATAAATAAATGTGACGAACATTGTAATTGCCATAAGCCTTATGTCGCGCCTGAAAATTCCGCTAAAAAACAAAAAAGAGGCTAGCCCGTAAACAACACCTGAGGCGCCTATGTGATAAGCTTCTCTGCCACCCAGCCAGACGCTAATGCCTGTAAGGAAATATATTAACACAAATGTTTTGAAAGCAATTTCTCTGTAAAAATAAAAGAGGCAGGCACCAAGGACAAACAGAGGAACAGTATTGGCAAAAAGGTGGCTTATTCCTGAATGTATTAGCGGGCTTGTCACTATTCCGATCAAACCTTTTGCTGTTAGGGGATATATACCGAGAAAGCCAAGATCAACACCCGAAAACATTTCGCCAAGCCAAATAACCCATATTGCTATTATGAACATTAGAGGAGGGTAGAGGCTCTGTAGAAGATATTTTTTTTCCTGTTCCATTAAAGGCTTGTTATCAAAAGTTATTCCGTTACGAAGATAGTGATATTTTGACAGAGAATTGGAGGTAAAATAAATTTGTTGTCTGATCATTATTTGATTTTTCCTACTTTTGACGCAATTAATTATCATATATATGAAACCATTTAGAGGATCAATACAATCAAAGCTGCCCAAGCAAAAAACATCAATATTTGCTATTATGTCAGGGCTTGCAACCGAATATAAGGCAATAAATTTGTCGCAGGGCTTCCCTGATTTTGAGGTCTCCCCGAAACTAATCAGCCTTGTTAATAAATATATGAAAAAGGGTTATAATCAATATGCCCCTATGCAGGGAGTTATGGCACTTCGCGAGCAAATTTCTCTGAAAACAGAAGCTATTTACGGGATAAAATATGATCCGGCAACTGAGATTAATATAACCGCCGGTGCCACACAAGCTATCTATACTATAATCTCTGCCTTTATCAGGGAAGAAGATGAAGTCATTATTTTTGAGCCGGCTTATGACTCATATGCCCCGGCAGTAAAGCTAAACGGGGGAATGGTTAAGTATGCAAAACTACAAATGCCCGACTTTAAGATCAACTGGAATGAGATTAAAAGGCTGATCTCTCACAGGACAAAGATGATAATAATTAATACACCTCATAATCCGACCGGAAGTGTTATTACGCCCGGCGACATGAAAGAGCTTGACAAGCTGACCCGAGGAACTGATATAATTATTTTGAGTGATGAAGTTTATGAACATTTAATTTTTGATGGTATTCGTCACGAAAGTATCTGTTATTATCCTGAACTTGCAAACCGGACATTAATTGTGGGTTCATTCGGAAAGACTTTTCACGCAACAGGCTGGAAAACAGGTTTTGTGCTGGCTCCTTCAAATCTTATGGCTGAATTCAGGAAAGCACATCAATTTACTGTTTTTGCTTCAAATACTCCTGTTCAGCATGCTATAGCCGAATTTCTTACTGATAAAAATAATTATGTCCATCTAAACGACTTTTATCAAAAAAAGAGAGATTATTTTGCCGAAAGAATAAAAGGTTCGCGTTTCAATATTGTTCCCTGCCACGGTACATATTTTCAACTTCTTGATTACAGTAAAATAAGCGATGAGCCGGAAACTGAATTTGCTATCCGCCTCACAAAAGAGTTTAATCTGGCTTCAATACCTGTTTCCGCATTTTATCATCAAAATGATGATAATAAAGTCCTGCGTTTCTGCTTTGCAAAAAAGGAGGAGACTCTTGATAAGGCAGCGGAGATTTTGAATAAAATATAGTTTTTCCTTGTGAATAAAGAAATAAAGACTTACTTTTGTCCCTCTGTATAAAGACAAAAACATTAATTTTCTTCCTTATGAAGAAGGACATATTTAAAAATATCATTTCTGACAGCATTAATAAAGTCTATTTGGATGTTAAGCCTCGTAGTCTTAAGTTGCTGGATATAAATAAAGTACACATAATAACAGGTGTAAGGCGTAGTGGCAAAAGCCATTTTATGTATCAAACTATTAATGAGCTTAGAAATAAAGTTCCAAAAGAGAAGATTTTTTACATAAGTTTTGAGGATGACAGGCTTTTTCCTCTTAAGCTTGATGATTTACGATGGATCATAGAGGCTTATTATGAGTTATTTCCAGAAAACAGGAAACAAACGGTATATGCATTTTTTGATGAGGTTCAGGAAGTAGAATTGTGGGAAAAGTTTATCCGCAGAATTTACGATACGGAAAACATTAAGATTTATATCAGTGGTTCAACTTCAAAAATGTTTTTTACTGATTTGGATACTGCATTGCGAGGAAGAACAATAACTTATAAATTATTTCCATTGTCGTTTAAAGAGTATTTGGAATTTTCGTCAATCGGATTGGATTATTACAATTCCGATAACAGGGCTTTGATACTTGATGCATTTAATAAATATATGATTTCCGGAGGGTTTCCCGAAATTGTTGCAACGACGCCAACCATACAAAAAAGAGTATTAAAGGAATATCTTGATTTGACTGTTTATAAAGATATTATTGAGCACCACGGAATTACAAACCGGGAAGTAATGAAATATCTTGTTTCCATTATTTTTAGAAATACATCTACTCTGTTGAGTATCAATAAGCTATATAATGATCTGAAGTCAATGGGAATAAGTGTTGCAAAAAATACTCTTTACGACTATCTCGGTTTTTTGGAAGATGCCAATCTGGTTCTTCAAATACCGGTTTTTTCACATTCTGTTAAAGATCAACAACGTAATCCGAAAAAGACTTATATCATTGATAATGGATATCATACATTGGTATCTATCAAACTTGATAAATCCAAACTGTTTGAAAACCTTGTATTTCTTCATCTTAAGCGTGAATTTGAAAAGATATTTTATTATAAAGGAAAGCAGGAAGTTGATTTTTGCTATTATGATAATGATGACAGGTTAAACCTGACAAATGTAGCTTATGATATATCCGAAGCAAGTACATATCGCAGGGAGATATCGGGGCTGACGGAAGCAATGAAGCAACTTAATGTAACTGAAAGTACGATAATAACTTTGGAAGCTGAAAAGGAGGTAAAGATTGACGGATTAATTATTAAAATAATTCCCTTGTGGAAATGGCTTTTAAAAGGAGTCACTACATAGAGGTTTGATTAATTGAGTTCAATAGCCACGTGCTTTAGCACGGGGTAAAAAGTTGAAAAATGTTGTAGTTTTGGCGAAATTTTGGTTAGCGAAGCACCAAAATTGTGACAAAACTTAAAAGCAATAAATCAATACATTACAATATTATAGACATATGACTATAACCCTTGTACAATCCGATATTATTTGGGAAAACATAGATGTCAATCTCGAAAATTTTTCAGCAAAGTTAGACAGAATCGACAATAACCCTGATTTGATAATCCTGCCCGAAATGTTTGCTGCCGGCTTCACAATGAACGTGAAAAAATGTGCTGAAAAAGAAGACGGGAAAATAGTAAGCTGGCTGAAAGATGAGGCAATAACAAAAAAATGTGTGATCGCCGGAAGTGTTTTAATTGAGGATAAGGGCAAATATTACAACCGTATGTTCTGGATGAAGCCTGACGGCAGCTATGAGACATATGACAAGCGTCACCTTTTCCGAATGGGTAAAGAACACCTGACAATGTCGCAGGGGACAGAACGTAAGATAGTGGAACTAAATGGGTGGAAGATTAACCTGCAAATATGCTATGACCTGCGCTTTCCGCTTTGGAGCAAAAACAAATTCCAGGATGGTGAATATGAGTACGACGTTCTTTTGTATGCTGCTAACTGGCCTGAGGTCCGTAGCAGTGCGTATAAATTGCTGATACCTGCACGTGCAATTGAAAATCAGTGTTATGTGCTTTGGGTTAACCGTACAGGCTACGATGGAAATGGAGTATTACATTCGGGTGACTCAATGATAGCTGATCCTTATGGTAAGATCATTGCTCAGGCTGATTACGGGAAGGAGCAATTTGTTACGAAAGTCCTTTCAAAGCAAAAACTTGAAGATTT
>JAOZLR010000106.1:2055-3732 GCA_029934735.1 Bacteroidales bacterium | reverse complement strand
ATATCAAAATTGCATATCTTTGCCCCCGTTTTGAATACAACAAAATATGCCGTCAAGTCCTAAAATCTGGTACGCAATATATGTAAAATCAAGGAACGAAAAAAAAGCATTTGATGCTTTGATCTCTTTTGGTATTGATGGTTATTTACCCCTTGTCAAAACATTGAAACAATGGAGCGACCGCAGGAAGTGGGTTGAAGAGCCGTTGTTTCGTTCATATTTGTTTGTTTATATTGATAAATCGGAGTATTTCAAGGTGCTGAATGTTGATGGTGTTGTAAAGTTCATAGCATTTGAAGGCAAAGCTGTCCCCATACCCCCAAATCAGATACAGGCAATAAAACAATTTGTGGATGAGGGTGATGAATTGACGGATAATGTTGAAGATTTCAAACAGGGTGATGAAGTTGAAATTATCAAAGGATCAATGATGGGGCTGAAGGGCAAACTAATATCATTTAAAAATAAACAAAAGGTAAAAATTGAAATTGAGGCTATTGCACAATCAATTTATCTGTCAATACCAAAATCTTTTTTAAAAAAAACCTAAAAAATATTTGTATTTCATAAAAAATGAGTAATTTTGCTACTCATTATTGAATATGCTCGATACATTAATAACATCAAAAACCAGATTAAAGCTTTTGCTTAAGTTTTTTCTGAACAGTAATTCAAGGTCGTACCTGCGTAATCTTGAAAGTGAGTTCGGTGAATCTACCAATTCCATTCGGTTGGAGTTAAATAGATTTGAAGAGGCAGGATTGCTTACATCTGAATTTGATGGAAATAAGAAGTACTTCAGTGCAAATACAGGCCATCCCCTTTTTTCAGATATACATAACATTATTTTAAAACAAATAGGATTCGATAAAATTGTTGAAACCGTGATACAGAAGCTTGGAAACCTGAAAAGAGTGTATGTGGAAGGGGATTTTGCAAAGGGGAAAAATAACAGTATAATTGATCTGATATTTGTTAGCGAGGAGCTGAACCGCGAGTATCTGCTAAAACTCATTGGGAAAGTGGAAGATGTCATAAAGCGAAAAATTCGCTACCTGGTTTTTAATGATGAAGAATTTAATAATTATATAAAAGATATTGATATTTCCGAGTTACTTTTGCTCTGGAAAAATGAGGATTTATAAGAATTCAGGCTTAGTGCGCTGAATTTATAACTAATTAAAAAACAGTCTTTATCATCACATTCGTGTGACTGACAGGGCGAAGCTGTGCCAGAACTAAAACATAAAAATGCAGTTATCAGGCGATATAATCAAGAAACTTGCAAAGAAAATGGAATTGGAATTTCCACAAGTAGCGTTCGCATACATTTTCGGTTCTGCAGCACAAGGAAAATTATCTGAGAATTCTGATATTGATATTGCAGTATTCCTGAAACCTGATAATAGGTCTCCTGAATTAATATCCGGAATAATTGGTGCTATTGAAGAGGTTATTACCGAATATCCATGTGATTTGCTGATATTGAATGAAGCTGGTGAATTAATTGCTATGGAAGCACTTAAAGGAGATAATATTTTTGTTCGTGATTCTTCACTTGATGATTATGCAGAGTTTTTTTCTCTCACTTGCAGAAAATATGAAGACCGGCAAGCATGGATGAAAAAACAACTTAAATATCGTGGTTATGAAGTACAATGGGATAATTGAGCAGAA
>JAOZLR010000106.1:0-1955 GCA_029934735.1 Bacteroidales bacterium | reverse complement strand
GAAAAAACAACTTAAATATCGTGGTTATGAAGTACAATGGGATAATTGAGCAGAAACTGAGAGTTATCGAACAGAAACTGGAGGAGATAAGTAGCTGGGGAATAACCTCATTCGAAGAATTTCAAAAAAGTACATTACTGCAAAATGCATCTGAACGGGCTTTGCAAATAGCTATTGAAATGATGATTGATGTTAGTGAACGTATTCTTGCAATTGAAAAAATACCACCACAGAATAGCTCCGCTGAAAATATTGTAAGATTACAGAACTTGAAAATCATTAGACCCATTCCGGAATATAATGAAATGGTTAAGTTTCGTAATTTTATTATTCATCGTTATGAAAAGATTGACATTGAAATAGTGTATGCTATTTTAAAAAATAAGCTTATGTTCTTCGAATCATTTATTGAGGATATTAGAAATAGTTAGTAATTGAGTGCCAAAAAGCTTTAAACAAAAGAAGAATGACAAAAATTAAATCAATAGCCTGTATAGGTGCCGGATATGTCGGAGGTCCGACAATGGCAGTCATTGCACTGAAAAATCCTGACATCAGGGTCAATGTGGTTGATATAAATAAAGAAAAGATTGCACTTTGGAATTCCGAAAACCTTGATGACCTGCCCGTATACGAACCGGGACTGAGTGATATCATTAACGAAATCAGAGGTAAAAACCTCTTCTTCTCAACTAATATTGATCAGGCGATCAGGGATGCAGATATGATTTTTATCTCTGTTAACACTCCCACAAAGACTTATGGTATCGGAAAGGGAATGGCAGCCGATCTTAAATATGTTGAACTGTGCGCAAGGCAAATCTCAGAAGTTGCAACAACTGATAAAATTGTTGTTGAGAAATCGACACTACCTGTCAGAACTGCTTCATCAATTAAAAGGATTTTTGCTGCACAGCAAAGCGGATTGAAACTTACGGTTTTATCGAATCCTGAATTCCTGGCTGAAGGAACTGCAATTAAAGACCTGTTAAATGCAGACAGGGTGCTGATAGGTGGTGAGCAAAATGAAGCAGGGCAAAGTGCAATTAAGGTCTTAGCGGAAATATATGAAGCGTGGATTCCCAAAGAAAGAATTATTGCTACCAATATCTGGTCATCAGAACTATCAAAATTGACAGCAAATGCTTTCCTTGCGCAGCGGATATCTTCAATAAATGCCATTTCCGCATTATGCGAAAAGACTGAGGCCAATGTTGATGAAGTTGCAAAAGCAATAGGTGCTGATAGTCGCATAGGTTCAAAGTTCCTTAAAGCATCTGTTGGTTTTGGAGGCTCTTGCTTTAAAAAGGATATTCTCAACCTTGTATATCTGTGCAGGCATTTTGGCATTGACGAAGCTGCCGATTACTGGGAACAGGTCATTAAAATGAATGACTATCAAAAGCAGCGTTTTGCTGAAAATATAGTCAATGCACTGTTTAACACCGTTTCGGGAAAGAAAATCGTTTTCTACGGCTGGGCTTTTAAGAAAGATACCAATGATACACGTGAGTCGGCAGCAATTGAGATTGCTGATAAACTAATCGAAGAGCAGGCAATAATTCATGTGTACGATCCTAAAGTAAAAAGTGCACGAATGATTGAAGACCTGAATTATCTTAATTCGCGTACGGAAGAAGAAAATGAAAAACACTTAAATTGTGAAACGGACCCTTATAAGGCAGCCGAAGGAGCACACACAATTGCAATCATCACCGAATGGGATGAATTTAAGGAATATGACTGGAAAGCAATATATCACAGTATGAAAAAGCCGGCTTTTATTTTTGACGGAAGAAATATCCTGAATCACAAAGAGCTGAGAGAGATTGGATTTGAGGTTAGAGGAATAGGTAGGTAATAAGTGTGTATAAGAAAACCTTTTGGGTCGGAGGGATGCTGTTATTAAGTCGGTTAATGAATAATACATAACTTATTTAATTTATCGAATCATC
>JAOZLR010000105.1 GCA_029934735.1 Bacteroidales bacterium | reverse complement strand
TATTCTGATGATTATCTTAGGCAGATGATGCATTATTCTGAGAAGTATTCATTTTGCGATCTTGGCTAAAGCCTTATGCAAGTGTAATTGCTGGCGATAGAAAAAAATGCCACAAAAGCTCCAAAACACAAAATCCACACAAAAAATGTAACAATAACATCAGTTATTGTTTGAAATAGGGAGATTCCTCAATGCTTGGATTTTGATAATGCAATAAAAATTCCGCTATCTTTGCACCAAATGTATCTCGTAAAAACACCCGTCATATTATCCCTGTTTTATAAAAATCTTATCTGGAAGGTTAACACCAAAGAAAAGGTTATTTATCTTACTTTTGATGACGGCCCGGATGAAGATGTAACTCCGAAAGTGCTTGATACCCTTGATGAATACGATGCTAAGGCAACATTCTTTTGTCTTGGCAATAATGCTGAAAAACATCCCGGGATTATTGAGAGGATTGTGAAATCCGGACATGTACTTGGAAATCATTCCTACAGCCATAGAAACGGTTTTAAAACTGATACAGAGGATTATTTTAAAGATATTTATAAGTGTGACAGAGTTTTTCAGTCAGAACTTTTTCGTCCACCATATGGCAGGATAAGATCGAAGCAGGCAAAGATACTTTCCAAAGATTATAAGATAATTATGTGGAGTGTAATACCCGGCGACTTTGACAGGAATGTAACTAAAGAAAAGTGCCTTAGCAGGTCAATAAAAAACTCAGGTCAGGGAACTATAATTGTATTCCACGATTCGCAAAAGGCAAAGGAGAAGGTTTTATATGCTTTGCCTCGTTACCTAAAACATTTTAAAGACCGGGGATATTCGTTTGAAACTTTAAACTCCGGTTTATTCGTGTAAATTTTACATCTTTGTAAAAAATTGAAGGTTTGAACAGGCTACTTAAAATAAACTCATTTTTATCAATCGTTGTTGCAGTCGTAATGCTGACCCGCTGTGCAAATCCTGTTACACCCAGCGGCGGGCCAAAAGATACTACTCCACCAGTGTTTATTGAGTCGGAACCACCACTTTTTACAACATATTTTCATAGTAAAACAATTCGATTATATTTCGATGAATATGTGGTATTGAAAGATGTACAGAAGAATCTTATTATTTCACCACCTATGACAACTGTACCGGAGCTTAAGATAAAGGGAAAGTCGGTTATTATAACTTTTGATGAAGAGTTTCTCAGTAACACTACTTACAATATTTATTTTGGCGATGCCATTGTGGATGTGAATGAGAGTAATCCGGCAAGCAATTTTCAGTATATTTTCTCCACAGGAGCTGTAATTGACTCTATGTCGCTTAATGGTTATGTTTATGATGCTTTCACGCTTAAGCCTATGGAAAGTGCTAATGTGATGCTCTATTATGATATGTATGACACAATTCCTTTCGACTCTGCACCCTTTTATGTCAGGCCATATTATATGACCAGAACGGACAAACAGGGCAATTTTGTATTGAATAATCTCAGGAATTTGGGATACAAGATATTTGCTCTTGCAGATGAAAATGGTAATCTGATTTTTGACCAGCCATCGGAGCGAATAGCTTTTATTGATAGCATTGTTTATCCATACTACATTCCGCCAGACATGATTCCTGATACAGTGATTAGAGATACAATAATGGTTGATACTGTGAAAAATAGTATCATTGTTGACAAAGATACAATTCAATATGTAACCACGACTGAAAAGGATACGCTGCTAAAGGAGATCATTCAGAAGGATACTACAGCCTTAGGATTGCGAGAGTTTCCGCATTTTGATCTTAGTATGTTTACACAGATTGATTCGGTTCAGAGATTTATCAGAGCTGACCTTGTAAAGCCCGGGCAGGTAGATTTTATTTTTAAGCTGCCCACACATAATGCTAAGATTGTCCCGTTAAACTTCACTCCGGAGGATGTATGGGCACTTGAAGAAAAAGGGCTTATTGGTGATACGCTCACATACTGGCTAACTGGTACTTATCCCGATTCACTTGTTGGTGAAGTATATGACAATGGAGTTGTTCTGGATACCCTTGAGATGGCATTAATGAAAATTTCAAGGACGAGAAAGGAAAAGAAGGAGGAAGAGAAACAAAAGGGTATTAAGTTAACGGCTAAAATAAATGCCGGTGGAGGAGTAATTAATCTGAATAGAACTTTAGCCCTTACATTTGATTATCCGGTTAAAGAATATAACTTTTCAAATGCAGTGTTGTACGGAGGTGGCGATTCGCTCAATCCTGAAATCAGTTTTGTTGATACGCTGAAGCGTAAAGCTCAACTGAATTATAAATGGAAAGAATCCTCGCAATATACACTTATAATTCCCGATAGTGCTGTTGTTGATATCCAGGGTCATACAAACGACAGTCTAAAGTTTGGTATATCAACGAAATCAATTGAGGATTATGGCTTTTTGTTTATGAACATTGTGGTGCAAAAGCCAGGCGAAAATTATTTAATCCAGTTAATTGTTGATGATAAGATCATCAGAGAGGATGCAATTTTGGAAGATGTGCAGTTGAAATATGAATATCTTGATCCCGGCAGTTATATCCTTAAGGTGATTTATGATGAAAACAGAAACGGGAAATGGAATGCCGGTAATTACATTTACGATATACAACCCGAGAAAGTTCGATTCTATTCCGGTGAGTTGAATATAAGAGCTAACTGGGATTTGAAGGAGGAGTGGAAGATTGAATAGTGCCCTTTAATTTCGCTCAGGGCAACGATGATGGAATAATAATAAGCAGAAAGTAGCGCCATCTTGCTACTTTAAAAGGATAACATAAATTACGAAAGAATTATTTCCTATTATCTAAGCGCCGCCATAAGCAGGTCAATGTTTTGATATGGCAGTGTGAAATATTCTCCAATATAAGGTTTGGTAAGAGTTCCGTTTAACAGGTAAACTCCGTTTCTGGCTCCGGGATCCAGCCGGAGTAAAGTTTCAAACCCACCTTCGTCACCTGCTTTCAGAAGAATGGGAGTCAAAAAGTTGCTAAGTGCATAGGAGGCAGTATGAGGTACCTTTGATGCAATATTAGGAACGCAGTAATGAGTAACGCCTTCTTTTATAAAAACAGGCTCCTTATGATTTGTGACTTTTGACGTTTCGACACAACCTCCCTGATCAATGCTGACATCAATTATTATGGAGCCTTCATTCATTTGTCTAACCATATCCTCGGTAATGAGAATTGGCGACATTCCTTCCTTTGCATGCATTGCCGCTATCACGACATCTGCTGTTTTTAGTGCTTTTATCAGCACTTTAGGTTGAAGAATGGACGTGAATAATCTGGCATTAACAGCATCTTGTAAGCGACGTAATTTATAAATCGAATTATCAAATACTTTTACAATGGCACCGAGACCAATAGCAGCCCGGGCAGCATATTCAGCAACCGTTCCGGAGCCGAGAATAACAACCTCGGTAGGGGAGATGCCCGGAAATCCACCAAATAAAGTTCCTTTTCCATACTCGGAATTTTCCAGACACTTTGCAGCAATAAAAACAGAAGCAGTTCCGACAATCTCACTTATTCCCTTCAAAATGGGGAAGATCCCTGTTTTATCTTTAATATATTCATAAGCAAAGGCAGTAATTTTCTTTGCCATAAGTTTGTCGAAATACTCTCTTTTTTGTCCAGTGAGGTGAAGTGCTGAAATGACTGTCTGTCTTGATTTCATCATCTCAATTTCTTCTATTGAGGGGGGAGCTACTTTTACAATCAGATCGGATTTGAATACCTCACCGGTATTGTAAATAATTTCTGCACCTACCTCGCTGTAGTCGGTGTCAGTAAAATGTGCTGCTTTTCCAGCATCAGACTCAAGCAAAACTCTGTGTCCGTTAGCAATTAGTAGTCCAACAGCCTGAGGAGCTAGTGGAACCCTGTTTTCCTGATAAGAAGTCTCTTTTGGAACACCAATGGTAAAACTGCTTTTTTGTCTGTTAACTTCCAGCGTTTCAGCTTGTGGAAGTAAATTCTCTGAATTTGAGAATTTTACGAATCCGTTTTGTTCACTATCCATTGAATATCACTAATTAATTTTGCATTAAAAGTACAACATCTTTTCCATTATATGATTGGTAATCCTTAAAAAGTTATTAAACGGGTATTATCTTTTCTGTCAACATTGATATCGACTCTGATTGTTTCTTCTGGCAAAAACTCCTCTATTTTTTCGGGCCACTCTATCAGGCAATAGGAATTGCTGTAGAAATAATCTTCATAGCCAATATCGAAAAGTTCACCTGCATTTTTTAATCTGTAAAAATCGAAATGAAAAATCTGCTCCTGATCTGAAGTTAAATATTCATTAATAATTGCAAATGTCGGACTTGAAACAATATCTTCAACTCCAAAATATTTGCAGATTGCTTTAATAAAAGTTGTTTTACCTGCTCCCATCTCACCATAAAATGCAAATATTTTTCTATCAGGGTAAGCATTTATCAGCATTTTAGTTGTATTAACTAGATCATCCGGTATATAACTTATTATTTTCATCCGTTTAATATTTAATAATATACTGAACTATTGACTTTTACGCTTTGTCACGATTTTTGCTTCTGCGGGCAAAAATCCCGCCAAAACCTCATTTCGTTCCTTTTATCTCCGCATTTCGCTTCGCTTCATACGGGGCTACCAAAATGTCGCTCCTACGGAGATTTTAATCATTCCCTTGTGTGTTTTAAATCAATAATGGATGTTTCTATTTAATCATTTTCTCCAAAGTGCCATTTATTATAATATCTGACAATTCGGTAAATATCGGTAAATTTATAACCTCTTGCTTCGATTTTTTTTGACAATTGGGGGTAATCTGAAAAAAATGGCGGCATTTTTTTGTAAAATGAATCCCACTGCGCTTCTGTCTTATCACCATTTCCTTTTATCAGGATAAAAAAATCCAGCTTTGCCGAAGTCGGATATCCCAGAAAATAGTTTTTAATATATGAGCCTTCAACCCATCCTCCTTCCAGCACCTCCTTATAAAAAATGTAAAGCTCCAGATAACCATCAATTGCAAGCCGCGCAAATACATAGTCATTAGCCGCAATCTCAATCGAATTATATTTTATTTTTTCAAAACCATTGATAATCGTAAAACTTTTTATTTCGTCAGGATGAATTCTGTAATAGTTTCCTGCGGTGTCGATAAAAGAAATTCGCCATTGCAACTTTGCAAAATTAATTTCTTCATTTTCATCTAATGGTATTATCATTGACCCCTTTACAGTATCTGAGTCATGGGTTATATACCAGGCATCTGTATTCTTAAAGTTTCCGAGCACTGTGTAGGAAACCAAAGTAGTCAATATAAAAATAAAGAATTTCTCCATATACGATTCGATAAAAACTCCTGCTAAACGGTTGCAAAAGTAAAAAAGTATTGCATCTTTAAAAGTTCCCTTTTTTCATTTAAAAAAAGCTATATCTTTGCAAAAATATTTTTGAAATATATGCTAAGCAGAAGGCACCTCAGAATAAAAGCATTACAGTCGTTATATGCATTTAATCAATCGCACAACGATCGTTTGGATTATGGAGAAAAGGAGTTGTTACGAAGCCTCGATAAACTTTATGAAATTTACATTTATCAGTTATCTTTATTAGTTGAAATTGTAGATTATGCAAATAAGAGAATTGAGGAGAACAGACATAAATTCTATCCTACTGAAGAGGACCTGAATCCGAATACACGTTTTGTTGAAAACAGATTTATCAAACAGCTTGCAGATAATAAAAGCTATAATACTAATGTTGAAAAGTATAAAATTTCCTGGGCTGATGAAGAGGAGATGATTAGAAAACTTTTTGTTGAAATTAGAAACAGCAAGTTTTATAAGGAGTATATGAATAGCCCGGACAGTTCGTATGAAAATGATAAAGATGTCATTATAAAAATTGTTAAAAAGATTATTTCTGAATCTGATAGCTTGCATTTTTATTATGAAGAAAGGAATATTTATTGGGCTGATGATTTCTATACAGCTAATTATCTTGTTATTAAAACTATAAAGGGATTTGACGAGAAACAGGGGGAGTTAACTCCTTTGCCAACCCTTTTTAAAAATAATAATGAAGAAGATAAGGATTTTTTAGTTAATCTTTTTAGGAAAGTAATTCTCAGAAGTGATGAGTATTTTTTGCTTATCGAGGGGAAAGTTAAGAATTGGGAAAGCGACAGGTTGGCTGTAATGGACATACTTCTGCTTAAAATGGCCCTTGCCGAACTACTTGAGTTTCCTTCAATACCTGTTAAAGTGACTTTAAACGAATATATTGAACTCTCAAAAATGTACAGTACCCCAAAGAGTAAGGTGTTTATTAATGGGATACTTGATAAAATGATTGCTGATCTGAGAAGAAAAAACGAAATAAAAAAAATGGGTAGAGGCCTTCTTGAAAGTTAAGGATTTTTAACAAAACATTCTATTACATAAGCCTAAAATATTCTGAAATTTGTAACATATTTTAAAATGTAAAGATCATGAAGATATTAAATTTGAAATCAGGGAGATACAGTTGGTTAAGTTATATTCTTTTTATTGCTTTTTTGTTGACATTTGTTCAGTGTAATGAGCCTGATAAGAAAAAATCAGAATCAACAAAAACCACTACAGAACAAAAAACAACGGCTGATAAAAAAGTTGAAAAGGAGAAGCCCAAACTTTTTTATGATGATAAAGGAAACCTGACTGAAAGACAAGCTTATTCTTACCGGAAAAAGGATGGGTCAATAAGGGCAAAGGAGAGTTATTATTACGAGCATGATGACCGCGGAAATGTGACTAAAGAGGTTAAAGAATCCTATTCGCCTGACGGAAAGATTTTGAGCTATAAAAATGTGAATATTTACTCTTACGACATTAACAACAATCGTACGGAGCAGGTTTTCTCTTCATACGATACTGATGGAAATCTGAAAAGGAAAGCCAGGCATACTTTTAAGTTTAATAAATACAATCGGATGATTGAAGACCTTGGTTATTTTGATGACGGAAGTATCCAGTCAAAGATTATTTTTGAGCCTGATTCAAGCGGAAAAATGCTTTCGGAGGAATATATCCATTATCTGGAAGACGGAACAATCAAAGATCATATGAAGTATTACTACAGCGATTACGGCCTTGAAAAAACCGTAGATTTAATGAAGAATAAATAAACTTCATTATGAAAATTCTCGAAACACCTCGGGATGCCTTGCAGGGATTGCCTGACTTTATCCCTACTGATAAGAAGATTGAATCGCTCAATGAAATATTAAAAGTCGGGTTTGATATTGTCGATATCGGTAGTTTTGTGTCTGGCAAAGCTATTCCCCAGTTCAGGGATATGAAAGAGGTCATTGAGGGACTTGATATTTCAGAATCGAAATCAGAGTTATTTATTTTGGCGGCAAATAGAAAAGGTGGGGAGATAGCTTCCGGCTTTGAACAGGTTGATATTATTGGATTTCCATTCTCGACATCTCCAACATTTTTAAAACGAAATATAAATTCAGATTTTGAAAAATCTGAAAGGATTATTGATCAGTTACAGAATATTGCTGTAAAGACAAATAAAAAGTTGTTTATCTATCTTTCTATGGCATTTGGAAACCCTTATGGTGACCCTGATTCACCTGATTTGATCTATGAATGGACAGAAAAGCTTGTTTCAAAAGGGATAAACACAATTGGCCTCTCAGACATTACAGGAGTTTCGACTCCTGCGATGATAGCCGAAATATATTCCACTCTGACCAGGGAATTTCCTGAAACGGAATTTGGGATTCATCTTCATATCAAGGGTGATGACTGGTATGACAAAATTGACGCTGCATATAATAATGGTTGCACAATATTTGACGGAGTTATCAACGGGCTTGGAGGTTGTCCGATGACTGGTTATGAGCTTCTTGGTAATCTCCCGACTGGAAACCTGGTTGAATATGCAAATAAAAACGATATTCATCTTTTGGTAGATACAGAACAATTTGAAAAAGCTAAGAAGATTGCTAATAAGAATTGGATGGCATCTTCATAGCTTTAAGTATAAACCTCAAATATGTAAAAACCTATATTTTTATATATTATTTGAACAATTTCG
>JAOZLR010000104.1 GCA_029934735.1 Bacteroidales bacterium | reverse complement strand
GTTTCAAATTTTAGCATTGTGCGCCGGGCTAATCCGAAACAACTCGAATAGTGGTTTAACCTGTCGGACTTACAGCCCTTTAGGTATTTTTTTTGTTTATCCACAGGCCTTCGCAAGCTCCGGCCTGTGTTTTTACACGCCATCCCTTTGGGATTCGATTACAATAACTGGTTCTACTAATAAATATCAATCAATCCCATAAGGATTAATGTGGGTAATAATAACATTAAAGCGTCTATTATATTTTATTCCTTAAGCTGTAGCCAATACGATACATCTCGAAAAAATTGTGGAAAAAGTTAATAATAAACTTCGCCGTAAGGAATTTCTATTCAGCTTCCTTAATCAGCATAATATATACAGGAAAATGATCGCTGTAGCCTCCGATATAAACTCCTCCGGAAAAAGTACGATAGGGGTAACCCTTATAACGTCCCTCTTTTTGCTTCAGGAATGATTTGTTTAAAACTCTGGCCTTATAAAATTTATATGTGGAGTAGTCTTTCCCCAGCAAACCCTGCGAAACTATTACCTGATCAAAAAGATTCCAGTTATCACGATAAGCAAGAGAGCCTACACCATCTTTATACATTTTAAACATAGGATTAAACAAATCATTATCTTTCAAATCCGACTGCTTGCCTTTTGCCCCCAGATGTTCAAGTACACTAGGATTTACCGGATCGTCATTCAGGTCTCCCACAAACATAATCTTTGCATCCTTATTAATGGAAAGCAATGAATCGACAATCTGACGTCCCAGATCTCCTGCAGCATTTCTTTTCGGGCGGCTTTTTTTCTCACCACCACGGCGCGAAGGCCAGTGATTGACAACAATGCTGACCTCCTCACCGTCGAGTAATCCGGTTACAACAAGCTGGCTCCGGGTTCTAAAATTTGTATCATTTGGTAATGTAAGGGGATGTGCCTTCCAGTTTATCACCTCAAAATACTTTGGATTATAAAGCAATGCCACATCAATTCCCCTTCTGTCAGGAGTGTCGTAATGCACTATCTGGTAATTTCTATCCTTAATGGCATCTTCCATAACAAGGTCTTCAAGTACACCCCTGTTTTCAATCTCAGAAACTCCAAGCAAGGCAACTCCGTCGGGAGTTACATCTATTGCCATCATAGAGATTGCATACGCCATATTATTAAGTTTTTCGTAATATCTTTCAGAAGTCCAGCGAGAGCTCCCCTCAGGAGTAAACTCCTCGGCAAATAATAACTCGGGATTCAAAATCGTATCAAAAAGATTTTCCAGATTATAATATCCCACACAAACAACTTTGTACTCATTTTCACTTTGAGAAAAAGAAGACAAAGAGGTTAACAGAATAAAAAGAAGAATCAGTGGGGAAAAATATTTTTTCATTTTTAAGATTTTTGTGTAAACCAAATATTTAATTCGCAAAATTATCATTATTATCGAAATTAGATCATTTAATTTATCTATTTCAATTCCTTTTTATTAATTTTGCCCGCCCCGCTAATAACGCACAGACAAAAATTAAGATATATGAAATATATATTTACAACAATAGCATTTGTTTCCCTTGTTATAATGGTAAATGCACAAACTAAAGATACTTTAAGAATTAATCCTGAAGAAGAGGCAATTCCAAAGATTTTTGTAAACGCAACATCAGATGAGGCTGACAACGAAGGTCAGGATATTTCAGGTCTGCTGCAATCGTCAAAGGATATCTTCGTGTCAACAGCAGGATATGTTTTTGGTTCTACACGATTTAAGATCAGAGGGTTCAACAGCGAAAACACAACAGTAATGATGAATGGTATACCATTGAATGATATGGAAACCGGAAGAGCATACTGGTCGAGTTGGGGTGGACTTAACGATGCCACAAGAAATAAAGAGATCAGAATAGGTGTTTCTCCATCAAGTTATCTTTTTGGCGGAGTTGGAGGTACGACCAATATGATCACAAGAGCATCATCTTTTCCCAAAGGTGTAAAAATCACCTATTCGTCAACAAACCGCAGTTACAGGAACAGGCTGATGGTTACAGCTGCAACTGGCATGATGGATAATGGATGGGCTTTCACTGTTTCAGGTTCGAGAAGATGGGCAGAAGAGGGCTATGTTGAAGGTACTTTTTATGATGCCTGGGGATATTTTTTATCTGCTGAGAAGAAAATAAATGAACACCATAGTATTGGTCTGATTGGTTATGGTGCTCCAACATTAAGAGGTAAAAATGGAGTCAGTGTTCAGGAAGCTCTTGACTATTCCGGTACAAATTATTATAATCCTTACTGGGGCTATCAAAACGGGGAAAAACGAAATTCCAGGGTAAGCAATTATCATCAACCGATGATTATGCTTACACATTACTGGAAAATGGATAGCAAAACAACTTTAACCACCTCTTTATATTATTGGTTCGGACAGGGAGGAAGCACCGCCCTTGACTGGTATGACAGAGCCGATCCAAGGCCTGACTATTATAAAAATCTGCCAAGCGATGACAGGGATTATAACGGCTATACTCAACAGGAAAGGACTGACCTTTGGGAAAATGACCCTGCCTTCCGCCAACTTGATTTTGATGCATTTTATTTTGATAACCGAAAAAACCTTTATACTATTGAAAATGTCGAAGGAATACCAGGAAACTCATATACAGGAAATTTGTCGGCCTATATTATTGAAGAGAGAAGAAATGATAAAAATCAACTGGGATTTAACACCAACCTTAAGAAAGAAATTAATGACAATTTTACCCTCTCTGCAGGTTTAAATCTCTCCTGGTATAAAGTAAATCAATATAAATTAGTTGACGACCTGCTTGGTGGCGACTTTTATGTGAGTTGGGATAAATATGCTGTTCGAGATTTTAGTTTCATTGACAGCACAATGATCCAAAACGACCTGAATCATCCCAATGCAGTTATAAAGGAGGGTGATAGATTCGGGTACGATTATGTTTCAAATGTAAACAACTATGAGCTGTTTGCACAGGGCGATTTTACCTATAGTAAAATTGATTTCTTTGTAGCTGCTAAAATCGGGTTTAATTCGTTTTGGCGAACAGGAAATATGAGAAACGGTAAGTTTCCTGATAACTCTTATGGCGAATCTGAAAAAAATAATTTTACAAATGTTGGCATTAAAGGTGGGTTAACTTATAAAATTACCGGACGGCATCTTATCGTAGCTAACGGATTTTTTATGACTCGGGCACCCTTCTTCAGGACTGCCTATGTTTCACCCCGTACCAGAGATCAGGTTGTTTCTGGTTTGACTAATGAAAAAATATTATCGGGAGACCTTAGCTATATCTATCGTTCTCCTTATATCACTTCCAGGGTTACAGGATATTATACAAAGTTTATCGATCAGGCATACTCAAGAAGTTATTATCACGATGTGCTTCGTAGTTATGTAAACTATAATATGATAGGTGTTGACAAAGTGCATTATGGTTTGGAAGCTTCAATAGAAGGCAAAATAAGTCAGAATTTCACTCTTTTTGGAGTTGCTGCTATTGGTAATTATTTATATGCTTCAGACCCTACTGCAACCATCTCGGCTGATAATATTGCACAGGTTATTAGCAATAGAACAGTTTATTTTGAAGGCTACAAAGTTGGGGGCTTCCCTCAGACTGCTCTTTCGGCCGGACTAAAATATTTTTCATCAAGATATATATTTGCTGGTTTCAATGTAAACTACTTCGACAATGCCTATCTTGAAGCAAACCCTGACAGAAGGACACAGGAGGCAGTTAAAAACTTTGGCCAGGACTATCCTGAACGGGATGTTATCCTCGGACAGGAGCAATTGAAATCATCTTATACTATTGACCTTTATGTCGGGAAGTCCTGGCGAATAAACAATGATTATTTTCTGTCGCTTAATTTTAGTGTCAGCAATATTCTTAATAATACTGATTTTGCTTTTGGCGGATTTGAGCAGTTCAGATATAATCCATTGGATATAAATAAATTTCCGCCAAAATACTTCTATCTCTACGGGCGTCAGTACTATTTAAATATTAGTTTCAGATTTTAATTTTTGCAAACAATAAACAATCAAATAATAATGAAAAAAGCATCTATTTTTAAAACAGTTTTATTACTTGGAATAACTGCATTATTTCTTAACAGTTGTGTAAAGCAACCTCCAGAAGCACCTCCTGAATCAACTATTCCGTTTAATCCAGATAAAGTTTTAACAATTCAACAGATTAAACAAATATATATTGACAGTACGGGTGCATACACTTTCACCGACACTATTTCATTATTTGCGGTTGTAACTGCTGATGAAAGTTCGGGGAATATTTATAAGAGCGCTTATGTACAGGATGAAACCGGTGCGATTCAGCTAAATTTCATCAATTCAGGTGGCATATATGTTGGAGATTCAATACGTGTTTTATTGCTGGGTTCAACAATTGATCAGTATCACGATTTGAATCAGGTACAAAATCTTAACGTTGCCAATAATATTTATAAAATTAAAACAAGTGTAATAATTGAGCCTGAACTCACAACAATATCCGAAATAAAAAGTAACCGGGCTTATTGGGAGTCACGTTTGATAAAGCTTGACAGCGTACAGTTTACAAATGAAATGCTCGGCAGCTATTTTGCCGATACAGTTAATCTTATAACTGAAGACAGAGACTTGGAAGATTGTAACGGCAATTCGTTAATCGTTCGTACCAGTGCCTATGCTAATTTTGCAGGAAAATTGCTTCCTGAAGGTAACGGATCGATAATAGCTATTGAAACTATTTATGCCAGTGGCAGCTCAATCAAGGATCAACTCATCGTCAGAAACTACAATGAAATTCATCTAACCGGACCCAGATGCGGATCTGGCGGAGGTTCTGTTATTGAGCCTGTTGAAGAGGTAAATGAAGAGTTTAGTACTGTTGAAGACTACACTGATGTGAGCCTTCAGGGATGGACAAACATTGCTGTTGAAGGCAATAGAAAATGGCAGGGTAAAACTTATAACAATGGTAAATATGCCCAGGCATCCGGGTATAATTCCAATCTGGACGTTATGGAAACCTGGCTAATAACTCCTCCTGTTATTAATACAAGCGGAGATAAAATTTTAACTTTTAAAGGTGGTATTGCCTATTGGGAACACATGTCGGGGAATGAACCAATGACTGTATTGGCTTCAACTGATTATGACGGTTCAAATTTTGAGACAGCTACATGGACAGAACTTTCACCAGCTCTGCCAAATGCCAGTAGTGCTAATTATAGCTGGGTCGAGTCCGGTGATGTTTCCCTTGCAGATTTTGCAGGAAATGTTGCAATAGCATTCAAATATACTGGCAGCGGGACTGAATCAACTTCATTTCAGGTTGATGATGTTATTATTAGTGATGACGGTGGTGGCGGCGGCGGAACTATTACTCCTGTTGCCGGAGTAAATGAAGAGTTTAATACAGTTGAGAACTATACAGATATAGATTTAGAAGGATGGACAAATATTAGTATCGAAGGAACCAGAAAATGGCAGGGAAAAGATTTTAGCGGGAATAAGTATGCTCAGGCAACAGGATATAATTCCGGCCTCGATGCGATGGAGACCTGGCTGATTACTCCTCCGGTCATTAATACAGGTGGAGACCAGACATTAAGTTTTAAATGTGCTATGGCATACTGGGAACATCAGGCAGGTAATCAGCCTCTTACTATTCTCGCTTCCACAGATTATGACGGGACAAACTTTGAAACAGCTGTCTGGACAGAAATCTCTGCAACACTCCCAACGTCAGGTAGTGCTAACTATGAGTGGGTTGAGTCAGGTGATATTTCTCTTGCGCAATTTACAGGAAATGTTGCTATTGCATTCAAATATGTTGGAAGTGACTCGGAGTCAACATCAATTCAGGTTGACGACGTTGTAATAGGCGATGGTGGAGGCGGTGGAGGAATAGAGCCTGTATCTTCTGTTAATGAATATTTCGACCTCGTTGTTAATTATGAGAATGTGAACCTTGACGGATGGACAAATATTTTAGTAACCGGTGACCGTTTATGGCAGGGAAAAGACTATAGTGGTAATAAATATGTTCAGGCAACAGGATATAATTCAAGTTTGAGTGAAATGAAAACCTGGCTGATCACTCCTCCTGTAATCAATACAAGTGGAGATAAAACGCTGAGTTTTAAAAGCGCAATGGCATACTGGGCTCATTTAGCAGGTAACCAGCCAATAACAATTCTTGCATCAACCGATTTTGACGGGACAAACTTTGAATCGGCTACCTGGACAGAGCTTACAGCAATTTTGCCAAACTCGGGTAGTAGTAATTATTCATGGATCGAATCAGGTGATGTTTCTCTGGCCGGTTTTTCAGGTAATGTAGCCATTGCTTTCAAGTATATTGGAAGTGATACAGAGTCAACATCAATTCAGATAGATGATGTTATTATTGAATAGAAAATATTTATCAGACTTTCTCGTTATTGCCATTTAAAAATAAATTAATATTGCAACTGTGAGTGATACATTAGTAATAATTCCAACATATAACGAAAAGGAGAACATTGAAAAAATAATCCGAAAGGTCTTCTCCTTACCCAAGGTATTCCATGTTTTGATTGTTGAGGACAATTCTCCTGATGGTACAGCTGATATTGTAAAGAGGCTAATGACGGAATTTCCTGACAAGTTGTTCATAGAAGAAAGAAAAGGCAAACTCGGTCTGGGTACAGCATACATTCACGGTTTTAAATGGGCACTTAAAAGAGATTATAAATATGTGAATGAAATGGATGCCGATTTCTCCCACAATCCTGACGACCTTATCCGCCTGTATGATGCTTTGGCTAAAGATGGATACGATGTTTCAATTGGTTCGAGGTATATAAAAGGGGTAAATGTAGTAAACTGGCCTATGGGCCGAATTCTTATGTCATATTTTGCTTCAATGTATGTCAGGATTATTACAAGAATTCCGGTTCAGGATACAACTGCAGGTTTTGTTTGCTACACAAGAGGAGTTCTTGAAAATATTGACCTTGATAAGGTGAAATTCATCGGCTATGCTTTTCAGATAGAGATGAAGTTCACAGCATGGAAACTAGGATACAAAATTAAAGAGGTTGATGTTATTTTCACCGATCGGACAGAGGGTACTTCAAAGATGAGCGGCGGGATTTTTAAAGAGGCTATTTTCGGAGTTCTGCAATTACGTCTCAAGAGTATATTCAAGCCCTATAAAAGAGTTAAGGGATAGATATAACAAACTTAACACTTACTTTACTTATTGCTATTTGAATATAACTGATATATAAGTCCGTCGGCAAAACCTATTTTAGGAACAAACAGTGATTTTATCTTAATTTTCTTTATAATAAAAAGAAAGATCTTAGCTGCCGGAACAATTACATCAGCCCTGTCAGGACGTAAACCAAGTTTTTGGATACGCTCTTCAAGTAAAAAGCTTTCCAGATGATTTAGTGCATAAATTAGCTCAGAAGTTTTGAGTGTATAAGTCGATGGTGTACCATAAATTTTATTTATTTTATTGATATTGCCACCGGAACCCACTACATTTATACTTCCAAAATGCTCCTTATATTTCATCAAAAAAAGCTCAAGCCTTTTCCACTCCGATTTTTTTACTTTATTGCTCAAGATTCTTAATGTGCCAATTTTAAATGAAGTAACACCTAAAACAACATCATTTAGTAAAACTGATATCTCTGTACTTCCACCTCCTACATCAATATACATCGACAGCCCTTGAGGATGTTTAAATTCAATTTTGTTAGTTTGTCTAATAATATTGGCCTCCTCAATTCCATCTACAAGTCTGACATTAAGTCCTGTCTCATCTTTAATTCTCCTGATTAACTCATTACCATTTACAGCTTCACGCATTGCAGCAGTAGCACATGCATCAAAATCAACAGGTTTATAAACATCGATTAGTAGTTTGAATGCTTTTAAGGTCTTTATAAGATTATCAGCTCTCTTTTCCGATATTATATTATTAGTATAAACATCCTTTCCCAGCCTAGTAGGAATGCGAACTAAAGTTGCCTTTTCAACGTAAATTTTCTTTTCCGATTCAAATACATTGGCAAACAGCAACCTTGCTGCGTTTGAACCTACATCTATTGCTGCATATATCATATCTAAATT
>JAOZLR010000103.1:5985-8176 GCA_029934735.1 Bacteroidales bacterium | reverse complement strand
TTGTAACGCTAACCGGAAAATCAGTTGAAAAACCATCCAATTTCCAGGTCAGGGTAGGAACTCCTGTTACTGATCTGGTTGAAGCTGCCGGAGGTTTGCCAAAAGATACCGGAAAGGTTATTGGCGGTGGCCCGATGATGGGAAGAGCTTTGCTTTCGCTTGATGTACCTGTTGTGAAAGGTACTTCGGGAATTCTATTAATGCCGGATGAGGAAGCTCACAGGGGAGTCGTTAATAATTGTATCCGTTGCGGGAAGTGTATAACTGTTTGTCCGATGGGTCTTGAGCCATGGTTATTAGAAAAGGTTGTTATGCACGAGGATTTTGAAAGAGCCGAAGCAGAGAATATTATGGATTGTATTGAGTGTGGCTCGTGCCATTATACCTGTCCTGCTAATCGTGAGTTACTCGATTATCTGAGGGTCGGGAAAAGTGCTGTCGGCAAATTAATGAGAACAAGAAAAAAATAAATTTGAGATTTATATAAAAAACAAAGATTAATATGAGTCTATTTACAATATCGGGTTCACCGCATGTTCATTCTGACACTTCAACCAAAAAGTTGATGCACAGTGTCATTTATGCCATGATACCTGCCTTGCTCGTTTCCGTTTACTTTTTCGGGATGGGTGCAGTACGTGTTATTTTAATTTCGGTAGTTGCCAGTATGCTGTTTGAATATCTTATACAGAAGTACCTTATTAAAGGGCCGGCAACCCTTACCGACGGGTCTGCAATAATTACCGGAGTTTTACTTGCCTTTAACGTCCCAAGTAATTTGCCGACAATCATTCTTGTAATCGGAGCCTTTGTAGCCATTGCCATCGGGAAGATGTCGTTCGGCGGACTGGGTAAAAATATCTTTAATCCGGCTTTAGTAGGCAGGGTGTTTCTACTAATCTCTTTTCCGGTACAAATGACAAGCTGGCCGGTTCCTAAACCTCTGTTTGCAAAAGGATTAACTGATGCAATAACAGGGCCAACACCTCTTGGTGCTTTGAAAGATGAGCTAAAAAAGGGCGATACAGTACAACAGATAATGGATAACGGAGTAACCTTTCTCGAAAATGGTAAACAGGTAATTTATCGTATTCCTTCGTATATGGATTCACTTATGGGAGATATGGGAGGTTCGCTTGGCGAGATTTCGGCTATTGCAATCCTCATAGGAGCTATATATATGTTTCTAAAAAAAGTAATAACCTGGGAAATACCAACAGCTTATATAGGTAGTGTTATCATCTTTTCAGGTATTTTATGGCTGGTTGACCCTGCACATTTTGTAAATCCTCTTTTCCATCTGTTAACAGGTGGATTGATGCTTGGAGCCTTTTTTATGGCAACTGATATGGTTACCTCTCCAATGTCGTCAAAAGGACAATTGGTTTTTGGTCTTGGTGCCGGAATTCTAACGGTTTCAATAAGGGTATTCGGGGCATATCCCGAAGGGGTTTCGTTTGCAATATTAATTATGAATGCTTTCGTTCCGCTTATTGATCTGGGGTTTAAGCCGAAAAGATTTGGTGAGGTAACAAAGAAATAATAATCAGAAGATTGTATAAAAATTATAAATATTAAGAAAATGGCAAAAACAGAATCTTCTTTTAAAAATATGGTTATCACACTCTTTGTTGTAACGGTAGTTGCGGCTCTGGCACTCGGAGGCGTTTACACTGTGACTAAGGAGCCAATTGCCATAGCAAAGCGGAAAAAAGTGGAAAAGGCTGTCCGGTTTGTTGTGCCCGGATTTGATACTATAATGAGTGAATTTAAGGTACTTGGAGATGATGGTAAAGACTCACTTACATTTTTTGAAACATATAAGAATGGTGAAAAAATCGGTACTGCAATTAAATCTTATTCTCCTGAAGGATTTTCCGGAATGGTATGGATAATGGTTGGATTTGGACCTGATGGCACAATAATGAACACTGCTGTTCTTGATCATAAGGAAACTCCGGGTCTGGGTGATAAAATGGACATAAAAAAATCGAACTTTAGTGCACAATTTCAAAATAAGCATCCCAAAGATTTTAATCTGGATGTAAAAAAAGATGGTGGCGATGTGGATGCGATAACGGCAGCAACAATTTCATCACGGGCTTTCGCAGATGCTGTTGAGAGGGCTTATAAGGAGTTTGAGAAAGAGGAAAGATAGTACAAGAGAGGCAAGCGTGGACGCTTGCTCATT
>JAOZLR010000103.1:0-5885 GCA_029934735.1 Bacteroidales bacterium | reverse complement strand
AGGCAAGCGTGGACGCTTGCTCATTAGTGAGGAAGAGAAAAAAACAAATGTTTAAGTCATATAAGAATAATATAGTATCGTCATTGCGAGGCATCATAAGGCAGGCTTTGTGTGCAGGAATGCCGTGGCAATCTGTATATTTAGTTTCATTGGTTGTAAATAGAAACAGATTGCTTCGTCGTTCCTCCTCGCAATGACGCTTCTTTTTGTTTATAATTTTACTAATTATTAGTATTGAACATAAATAATAATCTAAAATATGAATCAACTGGCAAATTTTACAAAAGGTTTTATCAAGGAAAATCCCGTCTTTGTACTGCTTCTCGGGATGTGTCCTACTTTGGGTGTAACGACATCAGCCATTAACGGGCTCGGAATGGGACTGGCCACCACCTTTGTCCTTGTTATGTCGAACCTTGTGGTATCACTTGTAAAGAACTTTATTCCGGATAAGGTGAGAATACCCTCTTTCATTGTTATCATTGCCTCCTTTGTTACTATTGTTGAGCTGGTGATGCAGGCTTACCTTCCCGCATTGTTTGAGCAACTGGGACTGTTCATTCCTCTTATTGTTGTTAACTGTATTGTATTGGGTAGAGCTGAAGCGTTTGCATCTAAAAACACACTTTTATCTTCTATCATCGACGGACTTGGAATGGGGCTTGGATTTGCTTTTGCCCTGATGCTTCTCGGTGGAGTAAGAGAAATCCTTGGCAGTGGTGCTATCTTCGGATTGAAATTCCTGCAAGGCGATGGTATGCTGGTATTTGTTCTGGCTCCGGGCGCCTTTATAGCTCTGGGTTATTTGATAGCATTGATTAACAGATTAAAGAAAACCGCATAAGAATTGTTAATATTAAAATTATAATAAAATGACATACGTAATAATAATTATCGGGGCAATTTTTGTTAACAACATAGTACTCAATACCTTTCTGGGAATATGCCCTTTTCTCGGTGTTTCAAAGAAAATTGATACAGCAGTTGGAATGGGTGGTGCAGTTGTTTTTGTACTGACGCTTGCTGTACTTGTAACCTGGCTTATCCAGCATTATATTTTAACCCCTTTTGGGATTGAATTTCTTCAAACCATAACATTCATCCTGGTAATTGCCTCTTTGGTACAGATGGTCGAAATTATTCTTAAAAAGGTTAGTCCGTCACTGTTTCAGGCATTGGGGATTTTTCTGCCACTCATCACAACCAACTGTGCCGTTCTTGGAGTTGCAATCCTGACAATCCAAAAGGATTTCGGACTTATGGAAGGTGTTGTTTATGCTATTGCTAATGCTATCGGTTTTTCGCTGGCCCTGGTACTCTTCTCTGGTATTCGTGAGCATCTCGACCTTATGGATGTTCCTAAAGGAATGCGCGGTATTCCGATAGCACTCGTTTCAGCCGGAATACTTGCACTCGCCTTTATGGGTTTTGCTAATCTTGTGTAGGTGTAGTTTGAATTTTATTTAACTATTATCAAACTATATAGATGATTACGGTTTCTCCTTTTTACACCAATCTTTCATACTAAACTCATAAGTTCCCTCATCGGTAATTTTGGTAGCCCATTCGTCGCAGGTTCCATCTCCAAAATCAATGGTAGCCAGCCAGGAGTCATCCTTTTTTGAATAGAAATCAATAACACCTGAAACGATATAATCACAATCCTCAAGTTTAACGATAGGTTCAGTTATAACTTTATAATACTTTTTGTCTCCCAGACCTTTCTTTAACGAGAATTCAGTGGTTTCACCATCTACGGTTTTGGTGGCAATATCATCGCACTCGCCATCACCAAAATCAATAATGGCAATTACTTCACCTTCTATGCTAAACTCGATTGTGCCCTCCACAATATAATCACAGCCGTCGATTTTAACAAGGGGTTTTGTAATAGTTTTTTCAAAATCACCTTTTATTAATAGATCAGCCTCTTCATAAGCGGCCGACTTTAACATATCTGTATCCTCACTGGATTTTGAGGATGCATTTTCTTTGTTGCAAGCTGCAAAAACAAATACCAGGCTAATGGTAAATAACACTAATGCTTTCATTGAATTTTTCATTTGTCTAGTTTTTTTAACAACAAAAGTAATACTTTTTATGATATACTGATTAAAAATCGGTACATAAAGAGGTACGGTCGTCCGTCACTATGTACCAAATACCATCCTATTCCCCATCAATATTCAGTTTAACCCACTCCCGTGCATTCACAAAAGCCTCGACCCAGGGTGAGATTTCATCTCTCTTTCCTGCAACGGGATAGTGTGCCCATTGCCAGGGAAATATGGCTCTTTCAAGGTGGGGCATCATTGCAAGGTGGCGGCCGTCAACCGAACATATTGCTGCAGCAGAATAGTCGGAGCCATTCGGATTACCTGGATATTTATCATAGGAATATTTAACCGGAATATGATAGCTGCTTTCATCATAGGGAAGCTGAAACCTGCCTTCGCCATGGGCTACCCAAATACCAAGTCTGGAGCTTGTCATTGTTTGCAGCATAACTGCGTTGTTCTCCTGAATATCAACATTAATAAACCCGGACTCAAACTTGCCGGAGTCGTTAAGCAGCATCTTCGGCTTTTCATTATGTCCGGGATAAACCAGGCCAAGCTCAACCATAAGCTGGCATCCGTTGCATATTCCAAGGCTTAGCGTATCCTTTCTGGCATAGAAATTATCCAGAGCTTTTTTAGCTTTCTCATTATAGAGAAAAGCACCTGCCCAGCCCTTTGCCGATCCGAGAACATCAGAATTAGAAAATCCTCCAACAAAGACAATCATATTTACATCTGCAAGATCTTCCCTTCCTGAAATAAGGTCAGTCATATGAACATCCTTAACATCAAATCCGGCAAGGTAAAGTGAATAGGCCATTTCACGGTCGCCATTAACACCTTTTTCACGAATTATGGCAGCTTTTATTCCTGTCCGGGTGCGGCGGTTGACATCAATATTAAACTGTGAAGCTTTGCCCGTAAATTCAGAAGAAAACTTAAAGCTCAGCGGTTGTTTTTTATAATTGCTAAACCTTTCAAAAGCAAGTTCTTCACCTGCCTGTTTTCTTTCGAGAAGATAGGAGGACTTAAACCAGTTATCCCGAAGTTCGTCAATGTCAAAGTCAAGATTTATATCATTGTTTTTTAGCCGTATCTTTCTCTCTTTCAGGAGATAACCAATAGAATGAAACTTTATTTGCTGCTGATTAAGTTTTGAAATAACCTCGTGCTTGTCGTCAACCTGGATAATTATTCCGGGATTTTCGCTAAAAAGTAGTTTTATTGTATCCTCCTCACCTAATGATGAGAGATCAATATCCAATCCTGTTTTTTCGTTTGCGAATGTCATTTCAAGCAGGGTTGTAATTATACCCCCGGCAGAAATATCGTGGCCTGCGTGGATGTAACCACCTGCAATAAGCTTCTGTATCGTATTAAAAACCTTTTTGAAATATTCAGCATCCTTAACAGTCGGAGCATCATTACCTATTTGTCCGTGAAGTTGTGCAAAACTGCTTCCTCCGAGTTTGAAATCATCCTTCGACATTCCAATATAGAGCAGAACGCTGTGGGAATCTTTTCTCAATACAGGTTTCAGTGTTTTCCTGATATCTGTAACTTCACCTGCTGCCGAAATAATAACTGTTCCGGGAGAAAAAACCGTTTCATCCTTATATTTCTGAGTCATCGAAAGGCTGTCTTTTCCGGTAGGGATATTTATTCCCAAATCAATGGCAAAATCACTGATAGCTTTCACAGCTTTATACAGGCGGGCATTTTCGCCCTCATTTTTTGCCGGCCACATCCAGTTGGCACTGAGTGATATTCCTGCCAGTCCATCCTGAATCGGTGCCCAGATGATATTGGTCAATGCCTCGGCAATGGAAAGCACAGAACCTGCTTCAGGGTCAATAAGTCCGGCGATGGGTGCATGTCCGATAGAGGTTGCAATTCCTTTAATTCCGCGATAATCAAGAGCCATCACTCCAAGGTTGTTCAGGGGAAGCTGAATTGCTCCGGCAGTTTGCTGTGTTGCAACCTTGCCTGTTACCGAACGGTCAACTTTGTTTGTAAGCCAGTCTTTACAGGCAACAGCTTCCATCTGCAAAAGTGAAGCGAGGTATTCGTAAATATGTGAAATGTCATAGTTCGGCTCTGCAAAATTATAATCTGCTGTTTTGTCCGTTAATACTGTCTTGGGTGGCTTCCCAAACATATCTGCCAGCTCAAGGTCGATAGGCTTAGTACTATTTTTTGGATTATCGAAAGTAAAGCGCCAGTCTCCTGTTGTTTCTCCCACATCATACATTGGGGCTCTTTCACGATCAGAAATACGTTTCAGCAGATTAACATCTTCTTTATTAAGCAACAGTCCCATCCTCTCCTGCGACTCATTGCCTACTATCTCTTTTGATGAAAGTGTAGGATCGCCGACAGGCAATTTGTTAATGTCAATTTTCCCACCTGACTCCTCCACAAGCTCCGAAAGGGAGTTGAGATGACCGCCTGCTCCGTGGTCGTGGATTGAGATAATAGGGTTTTTGTCCATTTCGCACAGTGCTCTTATGGCATTGGCTACTCTTTTTTGCATTTCCGGATTTGAGCGTTGTACAGCATTCAGCTCTATCTTATTATCAAACTCGCCTGTTGCAACGGACGAAACAGCACCACCACCCATGCCAATACGATAGTTGTCACCACCCAAAACAATAATTCTCTCACCTTTTTTAGGATGACCCTTCTGACTATCCTCTTTTTTCCCATATCCGACTCCACCTGCCAGCATAATCACTTTGTCATAACCATATTTTTTTGCCTCTGTAAAATGCTCAAATGTCAAAACACTTCCGCAGATAAGGGGCTGCCCGAATTTATTTCCAAAATCACTTGCTCCGTTTGAGGCTTTTATAAGAATTTCTTCAGGTGTTTGATAAAGCCAGTTTCTCTGTTCTGTAAATTGCTCCCATAAACGGTTTTCTTCCGAACGGGGATACGAGGTCATATAAACTGCTGTTCCGGCAAGTGGCAGACTTCCTTTACCTCCTGCCAGACGGTCGCGTATCTCTCCGCCTGAGCCTGTGGCTGCCCCGTTGAAAGGCTCAACCGTTGTAGGAAAGTTATGGGTTTCGGCCTTTATGGCTATGACCGTATTAATATCCTTAACCCGGAAAAAGTCGGGCTTATCCTGGGTTTCAGGGGCAAACTGTTCAGCAACCGGCCCTTCAATAAATGCGACATTGTCCTTATATGCAGAAACTATTTTACCCGGATATTCTTTCGATGTTTTCTTAATTAGTGAAAAAAGGGTTTCAGGCATCTCCTTACCATCAATAATAAAAATACCATTAAAAATTTTATGTCGGCAATGTTCTGAATTTACCTGCGAAAACCCGAATACTTCGCTGTCTGTGAGTTTTCGTCCAAGTCTGCTGCTCAAATCTTCAAGATATTCGATCTCATCATCATTCAAAGCAAGACCTTCCTGTTTATTATATGTTTTGATATCATCAATAAACAAAACAGGTTCCGGCTCCTTGTCAATATGAAATATTTCCTGATCAAGCCCTTTGTACAATGCCTGTAACATAGGATCATATTCGGCATTTTCATTCTCAACCTGAAAAAACTCTTCAATTCTTTCAATCCCGCTGATTCCCATATTCAGGGTAATCTCAACAGCATTTGTACTCCAGGGAGTAACCATCTCTTTGCGGGGTCCGGTAAAAAATCCATCAAGGTTTTCCCTGTTAAGATAATTCGTATCACCGAAAAGCCAATTGAGTTTTTCAATTATTTGAGGAGTGAGTTTTTCTGCGGTTTCAACTGCGTAAACCACCCCGTTAACGGAAGAGAAGAAATGAATCATTGCAAATTATTTAATAA
>JAOZLR010000102.1 GCA_029934735.1 Bacteroidales bacterium | reverse complement strand
AAACAAATATAAATATGAAAAATAAGTTTACATGTATCCGGGTTTTTGCAGATGAGATTCAAATAGAACAATGTAGAAAGAAATTACAATCAGGCCAGGCCTCATTTGAGCAACTGAGCAATTTACTGGCTCTTGCCGGGAATGAAGTTCGACTGAAGATCTTATTCCTTTTATCAGAGGAAGGGGAACTATGTCCCTGTGATCTTGCCGATATCCTGGGGATGACCATCCCTGCCATATCACAGCATCTCCGGAAAATGAGGGATGGAAATATGGTGCAAACCAGGCGTGAGGCGCAAACGATTTATTATTCTGTTAATGAAGATCAACTGGAATTGCTCCGGCCAATATTTAAGCATATTACAAGTCAGAAACTTAACATCGAAACATTATGAATACAAAATCAAACAAATTTGCTGGAGTTGGAATTCTCACTGCAGTGGCAGCTTCACTGTGCTGTATTACACCGGTCCTGGCCCTTGTTTCAGGAGCCTCTGGTATCGCTTCATCTCTTTCATGGATGGAACCTTTCCGGCCTTATTTGATCGGTTTTACCGTTTTGGTATTAAGCTTTGCCTGGTTCCAAAAACTGAAGCCTGAAAAAGCCACCGGGATTGACTGTGCCTGTGAGGAAGAAGAAAAGCAGAGTTTCTGGCAAACCAAAACTTTTTTAGGCTTCGTCACCATCTTTGCTATTATAATGATAGCATTCCCCTATTACGGACAAATTTTCTATCAGGATAATGATCCCCGAATTGCAATTGTTTCATCTGAAAATATACAGGAACTTACACTAAATGTAAGCGGAATGACCTGTGATGGTTGTGAAGATCATGTGGAACATACCCTTGTTCAGTTAACTGGAGTTATCAGGGTTACGGCCAGTTATAGCGAAGAATTGGCAGAGGTGGAATTTGATGTCGGGCAGACGGATAAAAAAGCGATTATAGATGCCATTAACAGTACAGGTTACAAAGTAGAAGACGAGGCCGGCATACAGGATGATCCTCCTCACGGGGAGCCCGGCCATGTTTGTGGTCCGGATGGATGTAACTAATTTTTTTGCCCTACTTATTTAAGTAATTAATTAAATGTGCAAGGAAATATTATTTTACGAATCAAACTATTAAAAAGAATCAAATGAAAGTATCAGAATTTAAAATAAAAGGAATGACCTGCGACCAGTGTGCTGTAAGTATTGCCGGAAAATTTGAAGGCTTAAAAGGAATTATACAAAAGGATATCAGTTATCCTGACGGATCGGGTAAGTTTGAATACGACCCCGATGAGATTTCAAAACAGGAAATTATAGATGTAATCAATTCTACGGGTCATTATTCAGTGGCAGGGGAGATTCCATCAGGGAATGATGAAGTGCAATATGATCTTATCATTATTGGTGGCGGTTCTGCCGCCTTTTCAGCAGCTATTAAAGCCAATGATCTGGGTCTGAGTACGCTGATAGTCAATGACGGGCTGCCATTTGGTGGTACCTGTGTAAATGTGGGTTGCGTGCCATCCAAAAATCTGATCCGGGCAGCTGAAACTGTATATCAAACAAACTATTCGAGGTTTGAGGGGATTCAACCAAAGGGTGCAGATATAGACTATGGCAGTCTCATACAGGGAAAGAATAAACTGGTAGCAGACCTTCAACAAAAAAAATACATGGATGTAGTGAGTAACTTTGATAATCTAAAAATGCTTAAGGGAATGGCTGAATTCCTCGATGAAAATACCATCCTGGTAAACGGGAAGGATAAATATAAAGGGATGAAATTCCTGATTGCGACAGGTTCAACCACAAAAATTCCTGATATCAAAGGATTAAAGGAAACAGGCTATCTTACAAATGTTTCCCTGTTTGACCTGGAAAAACAACCGAAATCAATGATAGTCCTTGGCGGCGGGTATATCGCTTTGGAAATAGCACAGGCTTATCACAGATTGGGCACCAAAGTTACCTTGCTTCAGCGCTCGGATCATGTGCTGTCAAAACAAACGACAGATATTGCCGGTGAGTTGACCTTGCATCTTCGGAATGAAGGTCTGGATATCCATACTGGCCTGCGTTTCATAGAAGTTTCATATAAGGACCTGATTTCCCGTGTTGTGATTGAGGAAAACGGAGAACGAAAGGTATTTGAAGCAGAGAAGATACTGGTTTCCACCGGAATAAAACCCAATACAGAGAAGCTGGCCGTTGTCCGTTCCGGGTTAGAGCTTACAGAGCATGGATTTGTTAAAGTGAATGATCAACTGCAAACCAATATCCTTAATATCTATGCCGCCGGAGATTGCATAAATACACCATCTTATGTTTATACTGCTGCTTTTGAAGGAAAACTTGCAGTAGAAAATGCATTTACAGGAGCCAATAAAAAATTTGATTATACTTCATTGCCATGGGTGGTATTCACTGATCCTCAAATAGCCGGAGCAGGAATGGATGAGAATGAAGCCCTGGAATTGGGCATACCTCATGAGATTGCTATAGTCTCCCTTGAAAATGTGCCTCGTTCAATTGCTGCAAATGACACAAGGGGTTTTATTAAACTTATTAGAAACTCTGAGACCGATGAACTATTGGGTATTAGAGTAGTTGCCCCTGAGGGTGGGGAACTGATAATGCAGGCAAGCCTGGCCATTAAATACGGAATTAAAGTAGATGAAATTGCAAACTCTTTATACCCATACTTAACTTTATCTGAAGGGGTAAAACTTGCAGCAATTACATTTAATAAAGACATCAAAGAACTTTCATGCTGTGCTGTTTAATTTAAGAGGGTTTTTTTAAATAGCTTCCACTTTAAAAGATAAAGATTATTGCTAATTTTGTTCAATAATGAATGATAAATTTGACAAACAACTCCAAACGAAACACATCAAACCAACTGCCATGCGCCAATTGGTCCTGCAAGTGTTAACAAAACAAAAAACAGCCCTTAGTTTGCCTGAACTGGAAGAAATATTTGTCAGGGCAGATAAAGCAACCCTGTACCGGACCTTAAAAACATTTGAAAAAAATAAACTTATCCATAGCATTGATGATGGAAGCGGTGCTGTTAGGTATGCTTTATGCAGTGAAGAATGTGATTGCAGTATCGAAGACCTTCATGTGCATTTTTTATGCTCGAAATGCAATAAAACTTATTGCCTGAATGAAATACCTGTTCCTACCATCAAATTGCCCGTAGGTTTTTCTCTGGAAAATGTGAGTATGGTGGTTGAAGGTATATGTGCGAATTGCCGGTAAAAAATTTAATAAATTTCATCCAAAAAACAGGTTTGCAACCCGGTTGCATTACTTATTTATTATTTTTACATCGAAATATTAAGTCATTATTGAAAGTTCTATGCAAAAAGGAGTAAAAAACATAAGTATATTTTTTATATTGTTTGCCGGACTGATCTTTTTCTCACATGCTGTAATTCCTCATAATCATCATTTTAACCCTGTTCTTTATTCTAATCAACAATCAAATCATGAAGATGGCCATTCAGAAAATAGTCCATTGCATTGCCACGCTTTTAATGATCTTGCTGTTGACAAACTGGTAATTACTACAAACAATATTTCAATTCTGGAAACAGTTTTTTCAGTTGGTATTGAAAATGCAGATTATTTTTCAAATAGTGGAAGACCAAATGGAAGTGTCAATTTTTTATTAAGTGATGACAAAATTCTTTCATTTATTTTTCTGAAAACATACACCACACGGGCTCCCCCTGTACTTGCCTGAGCTCGACTCAAGTTATCCATTTGATTATCAGCTCCCTTTTGGTACCTGAATAGTCATAGAGTCTCAAGTAATTTAATAATTTTTTTTCAATTAACAATATCAGTAAAATGATAAATAGTATTATATCTTTTTCAATAAAGAATAAAGCGCTTATATGGCTAATGACCATAGGTCTGATTATAGGTGGGATCTATTCCATGACCAAAGTACCCCTTGATGCCGTTCCCGATATAACGAATAATCAGGTTCTGGTAATTACCACTGCTCCTAAGCTTGGAACCGAAGACATTGAGCAATTTGTTACTTATCAGGTGGAGCTGGCAGTTGCCAACCTACCTGACGTTACAGAGATCAGGAGTGTATCACGGTTCGGCCTGTCGGTGGTTACCATTGTTTTTAAGGACAATGCAGGGACCTATCTTCCAAGGCAACTGGTTAGTGAAGCCTTAAATGAAGTTAAAGAAAATATTCCTGAAGGCTTTGGAGAACCCTTTATGGCCCCTATCAGTACAGGCCTGGGTGAAATATACCAATATACGCTTGAAGTATTGCCTGGCTATGATACGGTGTATGATGATATGGAACTCCGGACCATTCAGGACTGGATCGTAAAGCGGCAAATGGCCATGTTGCCCGGCGTGGTTGAAGTGAACTCATTCGGTGGCCGGGGTAAGCAATATGAAGTTGCTCTCAACCCTGATAAACTACGCAGCATGGGCTTATCTGTTTCTGATGTTTTTGATGCACTTGAAGCGAACAATCAGAATACGGGCGGAGCATATATAGAGAAAAATTTTCAGGCAAATTTCATCCGGGGGGAAGGACTAATGCGTTCCATGGATGATATCAGGAACACACTAGTGGCAAATATTAATAATCAGCCGGTGTTTATTCGTGATATTGCAGTAGTTAAGTTCGGCAGTTTTGTACGCTACGGGGCATTCACCAAAAACGGAAAGGGCGAGGCAGTGGGTGGTATTGTAATGATGCTGAAAGGAGAGAATTCCAATGATGTAATTAATGCCGTAAAGGAAAGGATGGATTTAATTCAAAAGTCCTTACCGGATGGAGTGGAGATCAGGCCATTCCTTGATCGCAGCCGGCTCATTAAAAGTACTACCTCCACGGTAGCCGAAAACCTTGGGATAGGCGCCCTGATCGTTATTTTTGTGCTGGTCATTTTTCTCGGAAATCTCAGGGGCGGATTAATTGTGGCTTCCACCATACCACTGGCATTGCTGTTTGCCTTTATCATGATGAATGCTTTTGGGGTATGGGCGAACTTAATGAGCCTGGGAGCGCTTGATTTCGGGATCCTGGTGGATGGGGCGGTCATCATAGTGGAAAGCATGATCTTCTACCTCCACAAGAAAAACCTGATTGGCACAAAGCTAAAGATACCGGAACGAAATGAGCTGGCGTACAAATCTGCCAGTAAAATGATGAACTCGGCATTTTTCGGACAACTGATCATCCTGATTGTTTTTATACCGGTTCTGGCTCTGCAGGGTGTCGAAGGTAAGATGTTTATCCCTATGGCAATGACCTTTGGATTTGCAGTACTGGGGGTGATGGTTCTGTGTTTGACATACATACCCATGATGGCTGCAAGCTTTTTGCAACCTCCGAAAACAAATAAAGATTCCGTTGGAGATAAATTTATTCACTGGCTTGAAAGGATCTATGCCCCTGTTATTGGCTGGGCGCTTAAAAGAGGCCGGATCATTCTAATTGTAGCTTTTGTGTTGCTGATTTCCGGTGGTTTTCTCTTTTCAAAAATGGGTGCAGAGTTTATTCCCCAGTTGGATGAAGGTGATTTTGCTTTTCAGGCTTTTCTTAAGCCGGGGACTTCTCTTACGGAGGTAAAAAAAGCTTCAACCCGCCTGGAGCAGATCATACTGGAGAATTTCCCCGATGAAATAGAATCCATTCAAAGCCGGATTGGAGTGGCGGACCTCCCCATGGATCCAATGCCCATTGATATTGCGGATATTTTTGTCATTCTCAAACCGCAAAAAAAATGGACAAAGGCCGGATCAAAGGAAGAATTGATACGAAAGGTAAGGGAAAAAGTCAGTGTCTTGCCTGGTATCAACTTTGAATTTACACAACCCGTAGAAATGCGTTTTAATGAATTACTGACAGGAATTCGTGAAGATGTGGCCGTTAAACTTTACGGTGATGACTTAAATATACTGGCAGATAAAGCAGCTGAAATTGCCGGATTGGTTTCGGGCATTGACGGGATTGCGGGAGTAAAGGCTGAAGCCACAAGGGGGTTACCACAGATCACCGTACACTATGACAGGAATAAACTCGGGAGGTATGGTTTAAATATTATTGAATTAAATACCATTATTGAAACCGCTTTTAGTGGTGGTGTTGCCGGTGTTATTTATGAAGGAGAAAGAATGTTTGATCTGGTTGTCAGGCTGGATGAAGTTCACCGCCAAAGCATTGATGACATTCGGAATTTATTCGTGAATCTGCCCGATGGGAATCAGATACCCTTAAAAGAAGTAGCCAATATCAGTTATCAGCCGGGTCCTATGCAGATCAGCCGGGATAATACACACAGGCGAACCTATGTGGGAATCAATGTGGAAGGCAGGGATGTGAAATCCCTGGTTGAAGAGATTCAGCAAACACTGGATGAAAAGCTTGAATTGCCGGTTGGTTATTATATCCGATACGGAGGAGCTTTCGAAAATCTTGAAAGAGCAACAAAAAGATTATCACTGGTTGTGCCTCTGGCACTGGCCTTGATTTTTATGCTGGTATTTTTTGCGATAAAGTCTTTCAAACAAACACTTATGATTTATATTGCGATCCCTTTTGCGGCAATAGGAGGTATTTTCTCACTGTATCTGCGTGACATGCCTCTAAGTATTTCTGCAGGAGTAGGCTTTATTGTCCTGTTTGGAGTGGCAGTACTCAACGGGCTTGTATTAATTAACGGATTTAATGAACTTAAGGCGGAAGGAAGGCTCCAGATTAATGAAATCATTACAAAAGGTTCGATCAGGCGCCTGCGACCGATTTTTTTGACTGCTTCCACGGATATTCTCGGATTTCTTCCTATGGCTGTTTCATCTTCGGCTGGTGCTGAAGTACAGCGACCTTTGGCAACAGTAGTTATAGGTGGTATGATTACGTCCACATTGCTTACGTTGGTGGTTTTACCTATTTTGTATAAAATGGTTGAATCAGAGAAGAGAAAAAGAAGAAAGATCAGATTAAATGCAACAATGGCTTCGTTTCTGTTTTTATTCATTGGTTTAAGTTTTAGCGGGAATATGAAAGCACAGGAAGTAAATGTTACTTTGCAACAGGCAATTGATAGTGCGAAAAAGAATTTTCCGGCAATCAAGGCTGCCCAGTTGGAGATAGAAAGACAGGAGGCCCTGAAATCAACGGCTTTCGATCTTGGGAGTACTTCGGTTTTTACAGGGAAAGAAGAAACAGGAAACGGGGTACCGGGAATCCATAATAAAGTGGGTTTCGGACAGTCGGATATTGATATTTTAGGAATATTTACAAAAAGCAGGGAAGCCGGAGAAAGAATTGAACAGGCGAATTCAGGACGTGAACTCACCGAGAAAACCCTTGAAAGGGATGTGAGTATTGCCTGGTATCGCGCCTTATATACTAAAAAGCAATGGCAACTCTTTTTGCGGCTGGATAGCTTGTACGCGAACTTTCAAAAGGCAGCTGAACTGCGTTATAAAACCCAGGCGTCTTCAAAAGTGGAGTACCTGTCAGCTTCTGCTAAATATAAAGAGCTTCAGGTAAATATAAAACGGGCAAAAAGTAATTATCAGGCTGCAATTGAAATTCTGAATCAGTATTTATTATTTCCTTCCGGATTTGATATAAGTGAAAAAGGCTCTGAGCTAAACGGATTTCCACTTTCCACTGTGAACGATTCTTTAACCGGGAGTCCGCTGTTAAAATACTATCAATCGCAAATAAATGTGGCTGAAGCCGAGTGGAAAACCATGCGGGCGAGTTACTGGCCGAAATTTGATGTGGGATATACCTTTCAATCGGTAGATGGCCAATCGGGCTTTTACAGCTGGCAGGCCGGAATTTCGATTCCCTTATTGTTTTTTTCCCAGGCAGGAAAAACCAAAGCTGCAAAAATCAACTATGGAATTGCCGGATATAATTTTGATCAAAAACGTCTCAGGTTAAAAGCCGAATACAATCAGCAAATGAAAAGATACCTGGCCCTGGATGAATTGATAAATTATTATCAGAAAGAGGCACTGCCCCTTGCCAGGGAGCAGATTGATGCTGCAAACCTGGCATACCGGCTCGGAGGGATTGATTATATTCAGTTTATACAGAATGTAGAATCGGCCATTAACACCAACCGGGAATATTTAAAACAGCAAACTGAATATTATGTTTTATCTGCACAATTGAAATATATAACGGGGGGATGAAGGATGAAGGATGAAGGATGAAG
>JAOZLR010000101.1 GCA_029934735.1 Bacteroidales bacterium | reverse complement strand
GTATTCGTAAATCGTATTCGTAAATCGTATTCGTAAATCGTATTCGTAAATCGTAAATCGTAAATCGTAAATCGTAAATCGTAAATCAATCCTTCTCCACCGGCTCCCATTCAGCATACCGGTCTGATACGACGTAAGTTTTAGGCTCTGTAGTCCAGAAGTCATTGCTGTTGTATGTCCACTCCATGGTTTCAGAGCCACCACCACCTTCAGTTGTTATAAGGTAGCGATTAGCAAGATGGCCAATATAGTTAGCCTGATTTCCCGGCCACTCCTGATCACCACCTGATGGGTCAATAGGAACCCAGCCGTAGTTTGGCAGGTAAACTTCGACCCAGCGATGAAAAACATCATCAATACAGGCATAATCACCTCTAACGACAACTGACCCGACATATCTTGCAGGCAACCCGGCAGCACGACACATCGCAATATAAACAAATGAATATTCGGAGCATGAACCATTCCCTCGTGCCAAAACAGTTGGTGCTGTGTTCCAGCCGCCAGTCATCTCATAATACATATTGCCGATAAGATAGTTGAAAATACCCCTGAAAATCAGATAGGAATTTGTTTCATCCCCAATAGCCTCTTTAACTGCATTCTGAATTACGGGATGATCAAAATTGTATTTTTCATTATTTTCAAGATACTTATCTTTTATCTCTTGAGGAATATCAGCAAGAGTTCCAACATCTTCGGGATAGATAAAATATCTCACCTCACTTATTTTTGCTTTCAAAACCATCTGTCCCTCAACATTTTTTCCTGCTTCCACATTCTTAAAATGGAAATGAGCAGTCTGTTGTCCCCATTTGTCCGTAACAATCTCAGGCGATTTAGGTTTGTATGTTGGAGTCTTAATAATGCTTTGATTGGGACGATCTTTTGGGATAGCAATATGGACATCTGCACTGAGGATTTTGCCTGGGCCGAAGTTTGTTATCTGGTCTGTAATTGTAATTTCAGAGGTATGGGAATTAAATGCCCTGAACTTCTGTCCATCACGAATCTTTAATTTAAAAAGCTTGTCGCGCTGGTAGTCAACTGCCCAAATTGTTTCACCATCGTAGCACATTCCACGTGTGTATTCTCCCGGTGCTTCAGTAATAATTATTACCATTCCGTTGTCAGGGTCAACCATATAGATTTTATCTTTACTTCGATCTGAAATCCAAAGGTATTTGCCGTCAAATGTGATACCCATTGGATTTGAGGAGGGAGAACGAAATGATTTAATCGTTGTGCCGTCTTCAGGACTGAACTGTATAACCTGGTCCGATGCATCATCAACACACCACAGATATTTTCCGTCCCAGGTTAACCCGCGTGGTGAATAGGATGGAGCCTGTATGGTTTTTAAGATAGTTCCGTCCTTTGGGTTGATGCGGTAGATTTTACCGTCGTAGTTTTCCGACAAGGGAATACCTCCTTTGATGTCAGCATTCCATAATGCTTCACCATCCCAGGCAAGTCCTTCAGGCCAGTAGGCAGGTGCGGGAATGCTGCGGACGACTTTTCCCGTCTTAGGGTCAATACTGTAAAGTTTGTCGGTTTTGTAATCAGCAAGCCAGATATTTTTTCCGTCAAATGTCATTCCTGTAGGAAAGTGACCAGGAATGTCAAACGATTTGAGAACCTCTCCTGTGTATGAATATACGAATATCGGCAAAAGAACTGTGATAATTGAAATGAGCTTTTTCATTTTGTGTTTTTTTGTTTTAATATTAATTTGAAAGAAGCAGTAAAAATAATAATTAAAGACATATTAAAAATGATAAATTTGCACAATTAGTAAATAGTTAGAAAAATGGATATGCTGAAACAGATAAACGAAACAACAGAATTCCTAAAACAAAAAGGAATGCAAAACCCTGAGATAGCAATTATACTGGGGACAGGACTTGGAAAGCTTGTAAACCACATTGAAATTGAACAGGAACTGGACTATGAACATATCCCCAACTTTCCGGTGTCAACCGTTGATTTTCACAAAGGTAAACTGATATATGGCGAAATGTCGGGAAAGAAAATTCTTGCTATGGAGGGGCGCTTTCATTATTATGAAGGATACACGATGCAGGAGATTACTTTTCCCGTACGAGTAATGAAGGCTCTTGGGGTTAAGTATCTGTTAATTTCAAATGCTTGTGGTGCCTTGAATCTTGATTTTAAAAAGGGTGGCCTGATGCTGCTCGACGACCACATTAATTTATTGGGTGACGGACCATTGATCGGCCCTAATCACAATGGTCTGGGGCCGCGCTTCCCTGATATGAGTCAACCTTATTCTGCTTTTTTGAATGAAAAAATGGAACGAATATCGATTGAAAATGGAATAACTCTGTATAAAGGTGTCTATGTAGCAGTAGCAGGCCCCAATCTTGAAACACGAGCTGAATACCGTTTTCTCAAAGGTATTGGTGCTGATGTTGTCGGTATGTCAACCGTGCCGGAAGTTATTGTTGCAAACCATACCGGACTGTCCTGTGCTGCTATTTCGGTTATTACCGATGAGTGTGATCCTGATAATCTGAATCCAGTGGATATTGATGACATAATTCAAACAGCTAGTGTAGCTGAAGAGAGTCTTATTAAGTTGTTTAAGATTCTTATTCAGGGACTATAAGTGGATTTTGCGATTGATGAAAAGTCACCTGAACATATAATTATCTAACTGTTGATTTAACAAAATCTATTCTATTTGGTTTATATCCTTTGAAACTATATTATTGCTATGAAAAAATATCTCGAAACTACTAAAGATGTCTATAAAGAAGCAGCCGAAAGTCCGAATGTAGGTCTTTGCTGTACGACAACGCCGATTTGGCAATTACCAGGACTTGAAATGCCAGAGATTATGCTGGCTATGAATTATGGGTGTGGTAGTACCGTTCACCCGCGTGATTTAGTTAATAACCCGACCATTCTATATGTGGGTGTTGGAGGTGGGATGGAATTGCTTCAGTTTGCATACCATAGTCGAAAGAAAGATGGGGTTATAGGTGTTGATGTTGTTGATGAAATGATTGACGCATGCAAGATGAATTTTAAAGAGGCTGAAAAATTGAATCCCTGGTTTAAATCGGAATTTGTAGACGTCAGAAGGGGTGATGCTCTAGACCTGCCAATTGAGGATAGCACTGTGGATGTGGCTGCCCAAAATTGTCTTTTTAATATTTTCAAGAGCGACGATCTGAAAAAGGCCCTGAAGGAGATGTACAGGGTGCTTAAACCGCATGGCCGTTTGGTTATGTCCGATCCGGTGTGTGAAGATATTATCCCTGAGCATCTTAGGGAAGATGAACGGTTGCGGGCTTTGTGTCTGAGTGGTTCACTACCCTTGAAAGAGTATATTGATATGCTGGCAGAGGTTGGTTTTGGAACCATTGAAGTGCGTGCAAAACGACCATATCGGATTCTTGATCCTGAAAATTATGAAACTGATAAAACCATCTATATTGAAAGTGCTGAAGTTGCAGCAATAAAAGATCCGTTACTCCCTGACGGTCCTTGTATATTTACCGGAAAAACTGCAATTCTTTATGGTAAACAGGAATATTTTGATGATGGGAATGGTCATTTTCTGCAAAATAATCAGCCTCTTGCAATTTGCGATAAAACAGCAGCCCAGTTAAAGGCTCTTGGCAGATCTGATATTTTTATCTCAGAATCAACATGGTTTTATGATGGAGGGGGATGCTGTTAAATTGCATATCTCACAATCCCCTTGATTATGAATAAAATACTATTAGCATTGGTTGCTGTTTTTCTGGGTTTAATTGCAAATGCTCAGCCTTTTCAAAAAAATGAAGCTGCTTCCTCTATCCTGACGAACGTGTCGAAAGGTTGTGCAGTATGGATGGATTATGATCTTGATGGCGATTATGATATTCTTGTAACCGGAGAGTCTCAGAACGGACCGGTAACAAAAATATTTAATCAGGATAATGGAATTTTTGAAGATATTTTAACACAACTGCCTGCTCTTAAATGCAGCGATGCAAGTTGGTCGGATTTTGATAATGACAACGATCCTGATCTTTTTATTTCAGGAGTAACTTTTCAGGAAAAAGGAGTAACTCCAAGCTCATTTCTTTTTAAAAATAATAATGGAGTTTTTGAGCAAATATCTACCGAAATAACAGCCGTTTACTCTGGCTCATCCGGTTGGGGCGATCTTGATAACGACGGTGATTATGACCTTGTACTTGTTGGAAATACAGGAGAAGAAGGCATAACAAAGATTTTCCGAAATGATGGCAATGATGAATTTTCCGAAGTTAATACTGATTTTGTTGGCATTTATAATGGAGAGGTTGATTTGGGTGATTACGATAATGATATGGATATTGATATCCTGGTTTGTGGTTTTTTTAAGAATGCTCAGGGAGACAGCCTGCGTACTCTTAAAGTTTACCGAAACGACGGAGATTATTCCTTCACTTCTATTTCAGGGCCGCTTGTTGGAATGGGACAGAGCAATGTTTCGTGGTGGGATTATGACAGCGATGGTGATCTGGATATAATTGCAAACGGCTCGACCGATGCACCGACTTACCTGGTTTATATCTATCAGAATCTTGGCAATGATGTTTTTAGCAATATCGGAATTGAAATTTTCGGGACAGTGAACGGGTCAGTCTCCTGTGGTGACTATGATTGTGATGGCGATCAGGATTTTCTTCTCACAGGATTTTCTTCCTATAATAGTCAGCCAGTAACTGTATTATACCGAAATGTGGCAACTAATCTGTTTAATAAGGATTATTCCGTAGTTTTGCCCGCCATTGAAAACAGCAGTTCCGCATGGTGTGATTATGACAACAGCGGTAATCTGGATATGTTGATTACCGGTTCCGAAACATTAGCTGGTGAAATTACAACAGCCGTTTATGATAATAAGAACTTGTTAATAAACACACCTCCCTCCGTCCCTGAAAACCTTAATGCAGAGGTGATTGACGGTAATATTATATTAGGTTGGGATGCATCATCTGATGTTGAAACCCCGGCTGCCGGACTTACTTATAATTTAAGAGTAGGCACAACTCCGGGAGGTTCGCAAATCGTATCTTCAATGACAAGCGAAACCGGTCATAGAAGCATTGTTTCGTATGGTAATGTTTTCCACAACACAAGCTGGCAATTGAAAAATTTGCAACCGGGCACATATTATTTTAGTGTTCAGTCGGTTGATAATGGTTTTGAATCATCTTCATTTTCGGAGGAGGCCTCTTTTATTGTACTTTCAACAGGTAGTTTAGAAAATGATATCAAACCAATTCCTTTTGATGTGTTAATTTCGCCTAATCCTGCATCTGATTATGTTGTCATTGAACTCTCTGTCGAAAAAAACCTTGAGGCCGATTTAACTGTTTTTAACATTGCAGGCAGAGAGTTAAGAGTTTTGAAAATGAGGGGTTATATTGACGGGAAGATATCGGCAATATGGGATATGAAAGATAATTCCGGGAAAAGTGTTAGTAATGGAATTTATCTTGTTGTTATTGAATGCTCTGGTAAAAAGATTACTTCTAAGATTGTAGTGAAAAACAGATAAAAATAGTCATTTGGTTGTTGTTTAATGAGGGATAAATAAGAGCATTATCTCTTTTTCATAAGGCAAATCCAGATTTTTGAAGGTATTTCATCATTTGAGTCAAATATTCCGGCTTTAAGAAAAGTAATCTCGAAGTATGGTTCAATAGCTTCAATAATCTCAGAAGCTTTATGTTTTGGCGGGCCGGTTTCCAGTCTTCCGTCATCATAACTTCCAATCAAAGATAGCCATATCCCATTTCTATTTAGTATATTATAAACGTTTTTCGCAAAAAGAGCTCTTTCATTCTTTTCCTTAAAACTATGAAAGCAGCCTCTGTCAAAAACAAACCTGAATGGATGTCCCGGAACTTTATCTTGCATAAAGTCGATATTATGTATAGGAACATTAAGTCCATTATCCTTGATTTTTTCTTTTGCAACCACGACAGCTTTTTGGGAAATGTCTATCCCACTTACATTAAATCCTTGCTGTGCAAGCCAGATAACATTATCCCCGGTGCCACAACCAATATCCAATGCTTTTTCGGGGCTGATTGAGTATTCTGAAACAGTATTTTTTAAATTAAAATCAGGCCTGTTTATTTCCCAGGGTAGATCCCCGGATTCGTATCTCTTATTAAAACGTTCGCTCATATTTTTATCAAGACTTGTTTGATAAAAGAACACAAACCGACAATAAATGTTCACAGTACGAAGTGGTGTGATTTACTCTGCTATTTCAAACCCAAGTATCCTGATCTCTGTCCAGAAGGTGAGGTCCCTGACTTCTGTTCGACGTGGCCTTCCAAGTACATCAGTGCGAATACCAAGCTTAGGCATTATAGTTCGGGAAATAGTAATAGCTTCAGTCTCAATAGGAAATTCGGTGCTATTGTAAAAGATTACAAGGCACTTGATATTCTTGACCGGTTTATTCAGGTTATTTTGTATTGAAAAATAATAAAAACCAGTGTTAGGGTTTGAGTCAAATTTAAATGAAATTCCTATAACAGCTTCTCTGAGTAATTGACTCCAATCCGATGAAAGAAGTGATGATTTTGATCGTTTTGTTTTTGCATACGAGATTGTTTTCGGGGGTGGCTTATCTAAAAGCTTTTGAACGTAACTAAAAGGAATAATAAAATTAAAAGGAATTCCTTTTTTATTTGTTGAAACTGCAACACCAATCACTTTGCCGTTATTATCTACAACAGGCCCCCCGTTGCCAACCTGCTGAATATTTGCAGTCATCTGAATCAATGAATCCTTTTTTATAGCTCCGGGGATACCTTTAAAGTTAACAATGCCATTAACAATGCCAAGATCAGTAGCAGCTTCAATACCTTTCGGATTACTGATTGCATACACCGGATCACCAGGCTCCAATACAAGTGAATCGGTATAGGAAACAGGATTTATGTCCATATCTTCAACATAAAGAATAGCAAGATCATGCTTTTCATCTTTATTTACCATCCCTGTAATAATATATCTGTTATTACCGCCATTGCCAACAGCTATTCCAGCGGCAGAGTTTTCTATTACATGGAAGTTTGTTACAATATGGTTTTTATCAACAACAAAACCATTACCCATTGGTAAAGGGTTGTCAAATTTGTCGCGCATCAATAATAATACAGTTGATCCCCTTGCAGTGCCGGGAGCTACAGGTTTGATATATTGAGCAAAACTGTCCGCAGCAAAGAGTGTGAAAAACAGTATTATGAATAATTTAATTTTCATAGCATAAAAGTCTGAAAAATAATATCTACTATTAAAAGCACTTTAAATTGTTTTCAACGGTTTTTTTAACAATAAATAGCTTCTTCCTATTCAGTAATATGTACATAATGAGCCCTTTACGGTAAATTGAGCAGTAACGAGCTTTACTTTTTGAATATCTTGTATAACGCAGCTGGAGTAATTTTGTTAATTTTGTAGAAAAATTTTTATTATGAAGCGGAAGATATTATTGATTTCAGTATTATCATTGTTTGTGTATCTTATTATTGGGTGCGGTAATGAGGAAGGCTCTCTATTTAAAAAAGTGAGGTACGAAAAGATGGTTGGTGATTGCCAGAATGATATTTGTGTCAATATTGAGTTGTCCTATTATCAGATGACTGGTGAGACGAATGCTGCAACAAGTTTTAATAAGCTGATGGAAAAGATGGTCTTTGGGAAGATGGCTTATTCAAAAGATACTGGAATGCAGAATAAGGATGAGCTTGTTGCAAATGTTGTAAAAGATTATCAGGATTTTAAAAAGGAGTTTCCTGAATCCAGAACAGGAGGTTACGAGCAGACAACAGAGTGCAATATAACCTACGAATCTGAGAATCTTATTTCAGTTAAAGTTATTACTACCCTCTATTCCGGAGGTGCTCACTCGTCTCATATTGAGGAGTTTCTTAATGTTGATCCTGAATCTGGAAAAGAAAAAGATATTATGGATTTTATAACTGATAAAGCGAAGTTTAGCTCTTACGTCGAAAAGCTCCTTCGTAAGAAGCTCAAGATGTCGGATACGGACAAATGGGGAGATTTCACTTTTATGGATAAATTTAATCTGCCCGAAAGTATGGGAATGACTTCCAAAGGGCTTGATCTGATATATAATGAGTACGAACTATTACCATATTCCGAAGGTATTACTATCATAAATATTGGGAAAGATAAACTAAAGGAATTTATGGAATT
>JAOZLR010000100.1 GCA_029934735.1 Bacteroidales bacterium | reverse complement strand
ACGAGTATCTTCTCCCAGGTTTCTCCATTATCAAACGACTTCATAACAAACAGATCGTACCAGGCACTTATACAAACAAAAGCAATCTCATCTCCCCGTGGCTCAGCCCAGGCATAATCATCGGCTGTGATACCATTGTAATAATCAATACCTGTTCCCTCAAGGATAGTAAGTTCAGGATCCCAGGTTTGTCCGCCATCAGTAGTACGGGAATACAAAAGTGCGCCTGCCTGTCCGTTCGTAAAAACAGGGTCAACAGGAGTAGTACACAACATTTGAATAATATCATGGTTGCCTCCTGATGTTACCATTCTTGGCCAGGAAATATTATAATTATCAGGTCCTTCAAGAAATGATTCTGTCCAGTCGCCTGTCCCCTTTTCCGGTCTCGTATTTAAAATTAAACTCCCTGCACCAAAGTCATGGGATGCGACAATTTCACCATTCTCGCCCCAGGCTGCATAGGATGGCCACCCTGCTCTAACCGACTCAATTTGTGTTGTTGGTTGCGGACCCCAGGAAGTTCCATCAAAATAATTATAACCGGCACCTCTGTCAGGAAAAGATGGAGGAGTATCAACTCCTCTAGTCCATACTGCTCCTGCTGTTCCATCGTCAAATAACCAAATTCTGTTACTCAATACGGCATTCGACTGAAGATCGTAAAAAGTATTGCCAATAACAGATTCACCTTTGGCAACAGGTTGACTTCCTGCCCTGGGTCTCTCGGGAACAACATAATTTGTATTGTTAATTTTGTTAATTACACGGCTTTTTGTAACAGCCTTGTTTACAAGTTCTTTTTTGAACTGAACTCCTTTTTGTGTCCAGCCGGTCAAGCCAAGACTTAATACCAGCAATAAAAGTAATGATTTTTTCATTTTATTAAATTTTAAATTAGTATTCTAAAAAACGACTCAACAAAATTAATCATTTATTCTTGTATATACAAAATTTACCTCCAAACTTCCTGGAAGTAAAAGAAGTTTGAGTGATTTCTTTCGGTATGAATTATCAAATTACTTACATTTGCCTTCAAATAATTTTCATCAAATTTGAATCACTTAAAGCAACTTGCCGGACAGACAGCCATTTACGGCCTGGGAACAATAGTTCCAAGGCTGATGAATTACCTGTTGATGACTCCATTTTATACGCGTGTCTTCCAAAAAGGTGAGTATGGAGTTGTAACAGAGCTTTATGCTTATGCTGCCCTGCTTATGGTCTTGCTTACCTATGGAATGGAAACCACCTTTTTCAGATACAGCGAAAAAGAGAAGGACAAGACAAAGGTTTACGGGACTTCTATGATAACTCTGCTTGCCACATCATTCATTTTTATCATTGTCATACTTCTTTTCTCACATCAACTGGCTGATCTGATAAGATATCCATCGCATCACGAATATATAATTTATTTCGGGCTTATTATCGGTCTTGATGCTTTTACATCAATTCCCTTTGCCAGGCTGCGTCAACAAAACAAGGCTTTTAGGTTTGCCATTATCAAGATCATAAATGTTTCTGTACAGATCGGACTCAATCTGTACTTCCTATGGGTTTGTCCCGAAATTGCAAAAAGCAACCCCGATTCACCCTTACTTGCTTTCTATTCTCCTGATATTGGTGTGGGATATGCTTTTATTTCAAATCTTGCAGCGAGTATTGTTACATTGCTGCTTTTAATTCCGGATATTTTCAAAATAAAAATCAGGTTTGATAAAGCTTTGCTTAAACAAATGCTGAACTATTCATTCCCCATACTTATTGTCGGTTTGCTTGGTATGTTCAACGATGTTTCTGACAAGCTTTTCCTGAAATACCTGTGGCCTGATAAAAATGAGGCAATGAAGATTGTCGGGGTTTACGGAGCCAACTTCAAGCTTGCCGTACTTCTGACTATCTTCACGCAGATGTTCAGATATGCTGCCGAGCCCTTTTTCTTTGCCAAAGCAAAAGAGGAAAACTCAAAAGAGATTTATGCCGATGTGATGAAATTTTTCGTAATCTTCGGATTATTGATTTTCCTTGGGGTTACGCTATATATCGACTTTACAAAATATTTTATCGGGGAGGAATATTGGGAAGGCCTGAAGGTTGTACCAATTATCCTTTTTGCGAAACTGTTTTTCGGGATAACCATTAACCTTTCCATCTGGTACAAACTGACAGACAAAACACGCTACGGGGCACTGATAAACCTTAGCGGAACTGTTGTTGTTGTTCTTATTAATGTATTATTGATTCCTGTTTTCGGATATATGGCATCAGCATGGGGACAGTTTGCCAGCTATTTTACTGTAATGACCTTTTCCTTTTTCCTGATGCGAAAGCATTTCCGTATTGATTATGATCTTAAAAGTATTTTCGGTTATACACTGTTTGCTGTTGTTCTCTTTTTCATCAGCAATAGCCTCTCCATACCTGAACTTCTTTATCGTACACTTTTCAACACAGCACTATTGTTAATATTCGTTGGTGTCGTATTTTACAGGGAGAAGGCGGTATTTGTAAAAGCGGATTAAGACTTGGGAGAAAAGAAATTTTCGTACCAGTCAACAATACTTTTCAAATCAACAAGCACATTCATAATCAGATAAGTTCCTATTCCAATCAGAATAACTCCGACCAATCTGTTCATCCAGGTAAGAACATTTGCATTAATATGATGCTTAATGCGATGAGATATAAAACATTTTAGAATATCCGTACTGAAGATTGTAAACAGCACACCGAGGATAAACTCAAGGATATCGACTTTGTGTTCAACACCATATTTAGCACTAATAGATACAACAATAGTGATCCAAAGGAACCACATTCCGGGGTTTGCTCCGTTCAGAAGAAACCCTTTCATAAAATAGAGGTAGGGTTTCTTAATATTGCTTTTCCCGCCATTTTCCTGCACCTCATCGTGTTTAACACCTTTACGGGTGAAAGTATAGGTTCCGAAAATAACAAGAATGATACCTCCTATAATACTAAACAGGAAATTATCTCTCGGGTCGGAGCCAAGTATCTGTAGTGCACCAAAAAATGCAAGGGTCAGAGCAAGAAGATCACTTGCAAAAATACCAAAAGCTAAAAATGCACCCGATCTAAACCCCCTCTGAATACTTGTTTGTATCAAAGCAAAGAATGCAGGGCCAAGAAGCACCGCAAAGGTCAAACCGACTAATACACCTGACAGAAAATGGCCCATTTCTTAATTTTTTAATCTATTCCGAATAATAGTTATCTTTTAAATACTCTTCCCACTCAAGATACATCTTTTTATTTAATACCCTTGGAAACTTATGCGCTCCTCCCTCTTTTCCTTTCATCTTCATCCACCCTGAGAATGCTTTCATCGGGAGGATTTCCACAAAAACCTCTTTTATTGCTTCAATCCTTTCAACCCTGTAATCATCATTTAAAATTTTCAGATATTCATCAATTTTTTTTCTTGCTAAAGAAGAATCAAACTCATTATCACTTCCAAGATACCATTTATGCGCAAACAACGATTCATACTCAATTCCGACAACTGTAAATTCACGAATCTCAATATTAAGGTCATTTTCAACCATCTCAATTGCACGCGTCATATTATCAATCGAGAGGTGCTCACCACAGATACTCAGAAATTGCTTTGTGCGTCCTGTTATAACGATAATACTTTTCTCTTTTGAAGTGAATTTCACAATATCTCCAATAAGGTAACGCCAGGCACCTGAGCAGGTTGAAATAAGTATGGCATACTCCTTATCCTCCTCCACATCTTTTATTGAGACAATTTCGGGGTTGCTTTTAATATTGCCTTCATCATCAAAATTGGAACCATTATAAGAGACGAATTCAAAGAAAATACCATTATCGAGGATCAGCTCCATCCCCTTCGACTCCATCTCGCTTTGAAAAGCTAAATAGCCCTCTGAAGCAAGATACGACTCTTGAAAAATAACCTTCTTGCCAAAAAGTTTTTCAAAGCTTTTTACATAAGGGCCGAAAGCAACTCCGCTATGAACATAAACTTTCAAATTGGGCCAGATGTCATGAATTGTCTCAACATCATAATATTCGATTATTTTCTCCAATATTATCTGTATCCAGGCGGGTACGCCAACAATAACACCAATGTCCCAGCCTTTGGCTTTTTTAACTATCTCAGTAAGTTTAGTTGACCATTCACGTTCTTTGGAAATTCGCCTGCCCGGTTTATAAAAATGTTGAAACCAAAAAGGAAGACTTCCGGCCGATATTCCTGAAAGGTCGCCTTCATAATATGTTCCGTTGTATTGAAGGTGAGTACTGCCCCCTATCATCAAAATACCCTTTTCATAAAACTCTTTTGGAAAATCATATTTGACCGAAGTTACCAATTGCCTGACACTTGCCCGCCGAATGGCTTTAATCATATCATCGGTTACAGGCACATGCTTGCTTGATGCATCAGATGTTCCCGATGTAAGTGCAAAATATTTTACCCTTCCCGGCCAGGCAACAAAAGACTCACCATTGAGAGCCCTGAACCACCATTTTCTAAACATCGAATTGTAATCGTAAACGGGAATAGATTTCTGAAAAACCTCTACAGTGTCAGGTTGATTAAGAATTTTAGAAAACCCATAGTATTCGCCAAATGCAGTAAACTGAGCCTTTTTCAGCAGTTTTTTCAAAACCTTAACCTGTGTGGTATAAGGGTTGGTCTGCATCAACTTTTTAGCATCAATAGGAATACTCCTCAATTCATAAGCCTTCTTTATAATAGAACCGAGTATGGGCATATTTTTTTATTAAATTGGTTTGCAAAGGTAAAAAAATAATTTTTCACCGTACTCCGCGTCCCGAATAAGAATGAGGGCTACTTCACAATCAACATTTTTTGTTTCAGATTTAAACCCTCGCCTGTTAGGGAAAAGTAATAAACTCCGGTGGAAAGGTTATGTTGTGATGCATCGAAATGCTTTGTATATTTTCCCCTGGCTAGCTCTTCATTACTAATAATTGTTTCAACAGGTTTTCCGAACATATCAAACACTCTTAATGTAACCCTCTGCTGGTGCATCAATTTAAATGAGATAAATGTGGTTTCATTAAACGGATTTGGATAGTTGGGTTGAAGAGTTGCATAAGGTATTTCTTCCTGTTTATCAACACCTACTATAATAATTTCGGAGTCAACTATTGCAGTCAAAACCGACAAACTACCATTTTGAAGTCGTGTCCAAATTGGTCTTACTACATTGTTGTGTACTGAAACATTTGTATAATCACCGAAGAACACATTTGAATAGGGCAGAAACGGTTCTTCACTGACTTTAAAATTAATAAATGTGTCACCACCATCAATAGAAGCAGCCATATAAACATCTGTATTATTATCGTTATAATCTCTCCTGTCATACCAAACAAACCACAGATATCCGGTAACCTGATCAATTGCCATCCAAGTAAAAAACTGATATTTGCCAGGCCCGTCATCATTCACTCTACTCGGCTCACTCCACGTATCTCCGCCATCGGTTGATTTGGCAAGCCACACATCAACATCACTATTTCCATTTCTCTGGTCTGTCCAGTTGACATAAATATTGCCTGTATTAGGCCCTCCGCTGACATCGCAAACGGTAATGGGAAGCCCGTTTGCCCTGGAAATTCCGGGAACGGCATAATCCCATCCTCCCGGCATATCCGAAACAAAAATATCATTATCGAGCCAGGTCTCTCCCTGATCCAGTGAACGGTCGAAAACAAGTCCTTCGGGACCTGCCCATGCAACATAAATTTCGCCGTTTGGCCCTACTGCCGGAACAGCACCTTCAACAGTATTGTCACTATCAACACAATCACCGTCAATCTCATTTATCTTTTTTGCCACACTCCAGGTCATTCCGGCATCCGTTGATTTAGAAAAAAGAATAGAGCTTTTATCATTAGTATTTGAACTTCCATAATCATCAAATTGTGTCCAGGTAACATAAATATTGTTATTTGTACGGTCAACAACTGCCCACTCTTTATCCTGGTCTTTAGTACCATTAAGTCCCATATATGAACCTTCATTCCAGGTTTGCCCACCATCTGTTGACTTCTGACAAACTATTCTGTCGAGCCAGCTACCTGTCGGTGGGCTTGATAAATGAAAGTAATAGAGATCGCCAACAGTATCGACAATACAGCAAGGGTCTCCCGCAACGCCATATTGCTGTGAGGTTAAGATTCCAGTACTCCAGGTCAGTCCGCCATCTTCCGAATGGTATACATTCTTGATATTTGACCCTCCAACTAACTTATCCGGATTAACCGGACTTACATATATTGAGGGCTCTTCGGGGGAATTGGCAGTGCTAATGACCACATTAGGATGTTGCGAAAATCCATATGTAAACAGCGATATCAGAATTAATGTTAAAGAAATATTTTTCATGATTTAATAGTTTTTCAAAAGTAGTAATTCTATGCTCTTTTTATAGACATTTAGTTTTGTGAAATGGTTGTATTTAGTTAGATCCCAATTAACGTATGTACCCCTTTTCTCCACCTTTATAAAAAGTGCTTTCATCCCATGGAGTGAGAACTGCTCCGGTGGCAAATTTTTCCACAAGATCAGGATTTGAGATAAAAAGTTTCCCGAAAGCTACCATATCAGCATCACCATCACTGATAACTTTATTTCCACTATCAAAGCTGAATCCACAGTTTGTGATAAGAGTTCCTTTGAAAACCTTGCGGAAGTGTGGTGTGACTACTTTTAAAAATTTACTGTATTTTTCTTTAGGTTTCAGCTCCACCAAAGGTTCAAGAATATGCAGAAATGCCAGGTCAAAGTCATTCAGTTTAGCAATCACAAAATCAAACAATTCAACAGGATTTAAGTCAAACATATCTTTGGAAATCCCGCTTGGCGAAAGTCTGATACCGGTTTTTTCGGGTCCTATTGCACTACATATTTCTCCAGCAACTTCCATTAGAAACTTAGCCCTGTTTTCTATACTTCCGCCATATTCATCTGTTCTTATATTTGATCCGCTATGAAGAAACTGATCGAGCAGATATCCGTTGGCTGAATGAATCTCAACCCCATCGAAACCTGCTTCCATAGCATTTAAAGCGGCATTTTTATAATCTTCGACAACTCCTGATATTTCAGAAGTTTCAAGTGCCCGTGGCACAACCATCTCCTTTTGCCCCTCTGGAGTGCCTATTAACCCATTAGCTTTTATGGCTGATGCCGAAACTGGTAATTGTCTATCAGGTTGAAGCAGAGGATGAGATACTCTGCCGACATGCCAAAGCTGGAGAAAAATGACTCCACCTTTTTTGTGAACCTCCCGTGTAATTGGTTTCCACGCTTCCACCTGGTCTCCTGTATAAATTCCGGGGCTATTCATATAACCTGTCCCCTGTGGTGAAATATTTGTCGCCTCTGCAATGATAAGGCCTGCCGAAGCTCTCTGCCCATAATGGATACGCATCATATTCGTAGGGATGTGATTATTTGTTGCCCGTCTTCGTGTAAGTGGTGCCATTGCAACCCTGTTCTTCAGTTGCAAGGCCTCCGAATTATATGGTGTTAAAAGTGATGCTTTTGTCATAATGATATAATTTCTTTTGAGAATAAACAAAACAGGAGGTATTTTGTTATTCTGGCAAATCTATTTACTATGCATATTAAGCAGACCAAAACTAAAAGGTGTCCATAAACATGCTTTTATGTCACTTTGTTTTAATCCGGAGTTAACCCAGGTATTGCAAGTTTTAAAACAGGTAAAACTTCCCACAGCTTCATAAAAGTTATCATTATATGAATAGCCTTTGTTATTCAATAATATCTTTCTATTCATAGAGTCTAAATAAAATGATTTGTAGATATACTGATTGATTTTATTCAGTTGATTTTGATTAATTTTTATCTCTACCCAATCTTCTTTAGTTGTTGAATATCTGGTTAAATGGATTAAAGCTGCACTTTTAAGAAATAATGCCCGGCAAGCATTATTAAAAGTTAAATCGCTCCAGGTTGGTGTATTGAGGTAAAAATTTTTATCACCCCAGCCAAATGCAAAATAATTATCATTTTTAAAATATTTTAGTCCAGCTAAAAGTTCTGAGTCCACTTGATTTTTAGCTAAAATAATATTTAAATGAACTCCATTTGAATTTAAATAGATAGACCTGTCTTTCTCTGAATTATTTTCATCATTATTTACTGGAATAAATACTAAAACCAATGCCACCAGAAAATATGCAATAGGAATTAATATTATTGCAATAATCCATTTTGCTATTTTCTTAACCACCTTCATTTTATATTTTGTAACAGAGTCTGACTACCTCTCGTTATTATAATTTATTGAACAAATATAAGCCGATTTAAGGAGACT
>JAOZLR010000481.1 GCA_029934735.1 Bacteroidales bacterium | reverse complement strand
GCGATACTTTAAGTTTCTTGCGTAGACGGTAGCGATTCATCTCCACGCTTTTTGGGGAAATATTCAGGATGGAGGCAATCTCTTTTGAAGAAAGATTCAAACGAAGCAAGACTGTAAGTCGTTTTTCATTTTCAGTTATTGAAGGATATTTCTCAGATAACAGTCTCAAAAAATTGCTGTTTTGTTCATTTATATGCATCTGGAATTTCTCTCGGTCGCGGTCGATTGATAAATTCTGACTTATCATAAGAGAAAGCCTGTTGAACTTTTGCCTTGCATCATGATCTTTGACAGAGGATTTAATTTCGATAATCTCTTTCTTAAGGTTACTCAAAAACTCATTCTTTTGAATGATATTCATAGCCATAGTTACCATTTCATTCTGCCTGAATTTTAATTCCTTATCAAGATCGCTCTGTTTTGCCTTATAATCTTCAAGGCTTTTTTCAAAGTTTTCAATCTTCAACAAATATTTATTTTCAAGATTCTGCACCAACCGATTCTGCTTTTGCTTACTTTTCCTTATCTTTATAGTAAACCAGATAACAAGCAATAACAACAGAAATGACAAGGAGCCGAATACAACCATAGTTATGTCAACGGAATCCTTATTATCTTTAGCCAAATAATCAGATTTCAGGTTCTCTTCCGGAACAGTAGATTTTTGCTCATTAAATAAAATTGTATCCTTTTGTTGAGCAGACTTTGCAATACTGTCCATCTTTATCACATATTCATGGACGGGACTACTTTCGGATGCCCCGACATCTTGTTTAAACACATTATTAACAAAGAAGAGCATGAAGAAACTGACCAATCCTGCAATTATGGGTGTTGCAATCCATCCCAGGCTTATGCTTCCAAGAATGTTGAATTTTATCTCCTTTCCTCCTTTATAAAGTCCGATTCCTATAATTGCGCCAATCACTACCTGAGAACTTGAAACCGGTACAAGCGGAATAGGAGGCAAGCCTATTGACTGAATTGCATCAGACAGGGTTTGTGATGAAAAAATAAAAAGCACAAGGGACTGGGCAAGAACAACAACAATGGCAGCTTCCGGAGTAATATGCATCAGGCTATTACCGACCGTTTCCATAACATGCTTTGAGTATGTTATTATACCAACTGCTATAGCTATACTACCAATAAAAAATAGCTGTTGAGTACTGTCAAAAGATACAAATCCCAGGTTGATAACCGGCAAATTAACAGGGCCTGTAAAAACACCCATAACATTTGCTATATTGTTGGCACCAAGACTATAAGCACCAAATGCACCAACCACCAATAAACCATATCTTATAATTGCATCACGAAATAAAAGATGAAGCTTTGCCTTTTTTAATAATCTTTTTACCAACATAAAAAGAAGTATAGAAAAGATGCCGCCTAGTAAGGGGCCGGAAACCCATGTAGTTACAATTTTTATCAGAGTTCCAATATCGGTAGGATTGTCTGTATAAAAGTTCCACCCGATAATAGCACCAACAATAGCTTGTGAAGTTGAAACTGGTAGTTTCATCCTGGTCATCCAATATACCGAAAGAGCAGCCGACAAAGCAACTGTAAATGCTGCCGCAAGAGTAGAGACATTACCCAGTTTCCCAAGCGTTTCACTTGCACCCTCTCCCTGAACAACAGCACCGATTATTACAAAAATACTGGCAACAATAGCAGCCTTCTTAAATCTAACCATGCGCGACCCAACAGCAGTACCAAAAATATTGGCAGCATCATTGGCCCCGAGTGACCAACCCAAAAACAATCCACTGGATAGATAAAAAAGTATTATCATAAATTAATTTTCAATGCTATTATTGATAACATATCGGCAAGGGTTTCTGCTCTGTCGGAGATTGTCTCGATATGCAATGCAAAATATCTAAGGTGCATTTTCTGGCTTAACTGAAGGTCATTCATTTCGTGAAATAATTTTCTTTTAATATTTCTTGATATTCTATCTGTTTCCTTTTCATAAAAAAACACCTTTGCTAATCTGTCTTTTACTTTCAGAGGTTCTCTGAAAAATGTCCTCACCGCAGGAAATGCATGTAGTGCAGCTTCTGCAGAAGAGTTAGTCAGACGAATATAATCCTGGATAATCTCATCAGGGAAAAAAGGTCTTTCGTCCTCAAACTGATATAAATTATCTTTGGAAATATCAATTATTTCATCAATTTTATCAAGCATAGTTTCAATATCACTGATATTCTGAGGTAAAATGGAGTGCATTAAAAAATCATCATCAATTTTTCTTTGCAACTTATCGGCATACGCCTCAAGATAATTTATCCTTTCCAGCTTTTCGGCAAAACTTGTTTTTTCATCATTCAAATAATTGATTACCCCCTCTTTGAAAACAAGCACACCCTGCTCAACAGTATTGATGAACTCATCAATATCACGAACCAGTTCCTTAACATTTTTAAAAAGTAACGACATAACTTCCGATTTTTTTGTGCTGCAAAGATAACTATTAATTATCTATGCCATTGTGTTGCAGTGTTTAAGTAAAGGCA
>JAOZLR010000099.1 GCA_029934735.1 Bacteroidales bacterium | reverse complement strand
GGCCTCCATACACATCGCAGTTTGTTTCGCTATCATCGTAACAATACTTTTCAATTATTGAATTCTCAACCTGTTCGACAGAACCATCTATTCTTGTTCCGATATTTAAATTTTCAGCCATCCAGCACATTGTATCAATTTTAACCGTATGATAAGTCTTCCCATCCCTGGAATCTGTAAGTAATCCACAATCTTCAAATGTAAGTACACTCTTTTCATCATATGTAAAATCACACACAGTTTTAATTCTCCAGCCAACGACATATTGATTACCTATAATTCCGTTAAAATTAGATTTAGGATCATTTAAAGATACAATTAATCCACCATCACCTGAGACAATACTCCAGGCACCTGTTCCATATTCAGGAATATTACCATTCAATTGTATAGTAAATTGCTCATTTAGAGTGCCATAAAGAACAGTATCCTTTCCAGCATTTGCTACTGATGGCATAGGAGCACAGCCACTAAAAGATTTCCAGTAATCGCCTCGCCACAAGTATAATCCATTGTTTTCCAAAACAAATACAAACTCACCTATCAAGGGCGATACAATATTATCTCGATCGCTTACAGAATCAACAACAATTATACTTCTTGTTCTGTTTGCAGTAAGTGAATATGGAACAGACAATAATTGTGATGTCCCCATAAATTGATAATTACTACCTCCGGCAGTATCCATCTCCGTTTTAAGATAACAATAATGGTCAGACCAATTTATTGTAGTAAAATCACCTGCTATAACAATACCTGCACCGATATTAAGATTAACCATCCCAGACTGATTACTTACAACATTGTGAATCTCACTATAAACTGCTACTCCGTTAATACTATCTACCAAAACACTAACTTGAAAAGATAAGTTCTTATTCCCAATTACCTCACCTTCTGAGTTTTTAGCAATAGCCTGATACCTAAATGATTGCGGAACTTGTGAAAAGACACTAAAAACTGCGACAACAGTAAGCATTACAAGAAGAAATAACCTTTTCATAATTTCAATTTGAGAACCTCACAATTTGCTACTTATCGTGACAAAGTTACAAATGATTTATAACTTTACCAAAACTTGTCACCATTATTTTCATTATTATTTTGGCAACTTCTTTATATGTATAAATGTATATATTTACACACTACTACTCCCTCGGATCACTCTTCAAAGGAAGTTTTGCCAATTTTTCAACAGTTAAGGTTGCAAACCCAAATTCCTGGGTTATTTCGCCAAACATCAGATAGAGACCTTTGCCTTTGAAAGGGTAGTTCTTTAACGAGTTAGGAAAATGAACAGTGTCAAAAAACTCACCTTTCGCATCGAAAAAAGTTCCGAAATGCATCCACTCATTTTTCACCGTCCTTACATATTTCAGGGTTACGAGATGCCCTACCAGCCTAACTTTCTTCCCGACATTGTGAATCATATCTTTTGCCATAAGCTCTCCTCTGAATTTTGTTTTTAGTAAGTCGAAATATGGCAGAGTAACAGGAAAGCCCAGCAATTCAATCTCATCATAGGCATCTTCCACGCTACTGTGCTCTAATTTTGGCAAGGTGAATTGTTTTGGAGGAGTGTAGAAAAGAGACTTATCGTTTTTGGGGGTATTCTTATTTATAAGCAAATGAACCTCCCATAAAAGCTCTGCTTTGGATTTGGCTGTAAACCTGAAAGCATTTACTCTGATAAGAAGGATAAGTTGTTCGATTCCAACCGGAATCCGCAAGACAAAATCTTCCAGGCTACGAAACCTTCCGTTGCACTCACGCTCAGCCTGAATTTGCCTGCCGGTTTTATTTTCAAAATTTGCAATATGAATAAAGCCTATATAAATACTTTTTCCTTTAATGGTTGTCAGGAATTTACTGTTGTTCACGCATGGAAGTTCTATATTTGCTCCCTGCCGACGGGCTTCATTAAAATAGACCCACGTATGGTAAAATCCACCGAAATTATTAATCACAGCAGTAATAAATTCAAGCGGAAACCAGGCTTTCAGATAAAGGCTCTGAAAGCTTTCGACAGCATAAGAAGCAGAATGAGCTTTTGAAAAAGAGTATCCTGCAAAAGATTCAATTTGCCTCCATACCTCTTTTGTCAATGTATCGGGATAACCTTTAGCTCTGCAATTGCTAAAAAATTTCTCCACAATATGCATCATCTCTGTATTACCCCTGTATTTTCCGCTCATTGCCCGTCGCAGCACATCAGCATCGGCAAGGTCGAGGCCGGCAAAATGATGACAAACTTTCAGCACATCTTCCTGATAAACCATCACACCGAAAGTCTCTTTAAGCTGATCTTTCATAACAGGATGAAGGTATTCTATTTTATCAGGATTGTGAAACCGTTTGATATATTCCTTCATCATTCCGGAACGGGCCACTCCCGGACGAATTATAGAACTGGCAGCTACCAAAGTAAGATAATTATCACAATGCAATTTCTTTAGCAACCCGCGCATTGCAGGACTCTCGATGTAAAAACAGCCGATAGTCTCTCCTCTTTTCAACTGCTGCTTTACCCGTTTATCTTTTTTAAATTTGTCAACATTGTGCACATCAACTTTAATACCCCTGTTTTTCAGAATTATCTCAGCCGCATCACGAATATGTCCGATTCCGCGCTGGCTAAGAATATCAAGTTTCTCAAATCCAATGCCTTCAGCAACATACATATCCCATTGTGTCGTAAGAAAACCTTTTGGTGGCAGATCAAGAGCGGTATAATATGTTATAGGCTTTTCGGAAATCAGAATTCCACCAGCGTGTATGCTTCGCAGGTTAGGGAATCCAGCAAGCTGCTCCGACATTTGAAATATTTTTTCTGTTATTAGATTCCGGTTTGTATCTGCCTGTGGATTTTCAACCAAAGCGTCAATTTCAACCTTAGGCAGGCCATGCACCTTTCCAAGTTCCCTGAAGATTGACCTCTTTTTGAAAGTGGATGTTGCACCAAGAAGCGCAGTGTGCTCGTGACCGTATCGCTTGAAGATATAATCCTGCACATCCTCTCGCTCGCGCCACGAATAATCAATATCAAAATCAGGCGGACTTGTGCGTTTGGGATTAATAAAACGCTCAAAGTAAAGGTTTAGATCAATGGGGTCAACATCAGTGATTTTCAAACAGTAGGCAACAACACTATTTGCGCCACTACCTCTCCCTACATGATAAAATCCCCTCGACATTGAGTAGCGTATAATATCCCAGGTAATGAGAAAATATGCAGAAAATCCCAACTTAAAAATTATCCCCAACTCCTTTTCAACACGCTCACGGGCCACCCTATTTTGTCTTCCGTAGCGACATTCAAGTCCATCAAAAGCCAACTTGCGAAGGAGAGTTTTGTCATCTTCAATATTTCCGGTGAACGCCATTTTGTTTTTTAATGTGTTAAAATCAAAATCTATTTCGCACCGATTAATAAGCTTTTCCGTATTTCTGACTATTTCAGGATATCTTTCGTAATATTTTAACAACTTGTCAACCGGCATCATCACTTCTGACTTATGTGCAACCATCTCAGGTGTAAGCTTGCTAATAAGAGTATTGTTATCAACTGCGCGCAAATTTTTGTGAAGTTCATATCCCGTTTCATCATTAAAAGTAACAGGCTGACTGATAACGAGTTTCGGAATATCTTTCAAGTAGTCAGATGTGAACAATTTCAAGACCTCAAATGGCCTGACACCGACAAATTCATTCTCTGCAAGCCTATTGGCATCTCTACTTCCAAAAGGATAAATTACAAAAACATTTTCCAGTTTTGGAGCAGTTTCGGGATACTCCTTTTTGTTGAGATTCTGAAATGTGACAAAATCATTCACTTCTTTGAATCCTTGATTATTACGAGCTATTAAGATGTAGAGGTGCTTGTTTCTGTTTCGTATTTCAATTCCTGCTATGGGTTTAATCCCATTTTTGCGACACTGCTTCACAAAAGATATCATTCCCGTTGAATTATTGATGTCGGTCAAAGCTAAAGCATCAACATTATGTTCTCTGGCTGTTTCTATCAATTTCTCAATTGACAGTGTGCCGTAGCGTAAGCTGTAGTATGAGTGGCAGTTTATGTACATTTGTTATGGGTTAAGGTGCAAAGTAACGCATGCGTTGTCTTTACTATAATATATAATCATCTCCATCTTCCCCAATCTTTCACCTTTCATCTTGCATCTTTTCATGTTTACAACTTTGTAATTCATTGATATTCTGCCTATTTGGTTTTGTCATGATTTTGGTGCTTCGCTAACCAAAATCCCGCCAAAACAATTCGTTACTTCTATTTTTTTCCACGGGTTGAAACCCGTGGCTACAGATATTTCGCCCCGATGGGGCTTTTAATCATCCTCCTTCATTGTACGCCGTTGCTTTAGCGAAGGTGGGTGTGTCGGCTCGCCATCATGGATGTGTCATCTCGTATCTTGCAATCTCAAATCACTGCCCTCCTAATAGCATCACTTCCAAATCTCAGCCTTATCTTGTCCATTGTCTGATACAGGCTTGTCATCTCCGGCGTATCTTCAAACATATTCAGTTGCTGCGAACCTTGTACAAGATGGCTGAATTTAACACCTACCAGCCTCACGAGCATTCTGCGATGATACAGCCTCTTGAAAAGCCCGAGGGTAGTATCAATAAGAATGTGATCAAAAGCTGTATAGGGAATGTGCTTCTGCAAAGTATGAGTATCAAAGTTGGAATACCTTATTTTCACAGTAACACAAGAGGTAAGCTTTTGCTTTTTCCGCAACTGGAAAGTGATTTTTTCAATCATACTTATAAGCAGGTTTCGCAGCATCGCCACATCAATGGTATCCGTCTCAAAAGTCCGCTCCGTACCTATTGATTTCCGCTCAGAATATTGCCTTACCGGAGTCATATCAATCCCATTGGCCTTTTTCCAGATCACAATTCCGTTCTTTCCCATCACACGGCTCATCATATCAGGTGGCACCTGCCTCAATGTTTTAATATCGGATATGCCCATCGACCGCAGCAGATGATAAGTCTTACTCCCTATCATCGGTATCTTTTTTATTGATAATGGGTTCAAAAAAGGCTGCACTCCCATTTGCGGCACTTGTAGCAGTCCGTTTGGCTTGGCCTCGCCTGTTGCAATTTTCGATACCGTTTTATTTACTGAAACTCCGAAAGATATTGGCAGGCCGGTCTCCTTAATAATCCGTTGCCTCAACTCCTGCGACCATTTCAGGTTTCCAAAAAAGCGGTCCATTCCCGTTATGTCAAGATAATGCTCATCAATAGAGGCCTTTTCGTAAACCGGAGCCTGTTCGGCAACTATTTCAGTTACATCTTTTGAATATTTGCTGTACTGATCCATATCACCACGAATCACGACAGCGTGGTCGCAAAGAGTACGAGCAAATTTCATCGGCATAGCCGAATGCACACCAAACTGCCGCGCTTCATAGCTACACGATGCCACTACTCCCCGATCGGAAGTACCACCAATAATGACCGGCTTCCCCTTCAGAGAGCTATTCAGCAAACGCTCAACAGACACGAAAAAGGTGTCAAGGTCGAGATGCACTATGCAACGGTTTTTAGTGTTCATTTACTTAAGTGCCTGGCCCGGATAAACCGGAAATTTAAAATTTCATCAAAAAAAATCAAAAAATACTTGACATTTAAAAAATTAGTATTACTTTTGATTAGTTTTTAATCATAAAAGCGATTACAATATAATCATTTTATTTTAAACACGAAAAATATTTTAATATGCATTTTATAAACAAATCACTACAATACTATTTATCAACTAAATACAGATGCTATGAATAATTACGAAAATTTAGAGATTTATAAAACAGCTTTCAATCTTGCCATAAATGTTTACCGTTTCAATATGGTTTTACCCCGTCAGGAATTAATGAGACATGGTAATAATCTAAGAAGAGTATCGGTCAGGACAAAAGACCTGATTGTCGAAAGCCATACCGTCAGAGAGAACGAAAAGCAGTCAGCCGGATTGCTCAGACAGGCATTCAACGCTTGTGATGATGCATTGACGCTACTTCAAAAGATAAAAGGAACACATTTTAAAGAAAAAACATCCAACGAGTTGATTAGAGGTTATTTAAAACTCAAAAACAAAATTGCGGAACAGATAAGAGAGGTTGAGAGTAGCTCTCCTGAATTAAGTTTAACATATACAAAGTCATTCGTATTAGAAACAGAAAACCATTAATAATATGTATTTCAGTAACAATATCAAATTTCTAAGAAAAAGAAAAGGGCGCACACAGGATGACGTTGCCTTTGCCCTGAATATGAAGCGTTCAACCCTCAGCGGTTACGAAAACAATGTAGCCAGGCCAGGCGTGGGAGTTCTGATGGCTTTCTCCGATTATTTCAAAATCGCAATCGACACTCTTGTTAAGATTAACCTTGCAGAACTACCCGAAAGTCAGTTAACTCAACTTGAAAGAGGCTACGATGTTTTCATTAATGGTGGTAATATCCGAATACTTGCAACTACAGTTGACAACGAAAATGAAGATAATATTGAACTTGTAAATGAAAAAGCAAAAGCCGGATATACCAGCGGATTTGCAGACCCTGAATATGTTAAAGTACTGCCAACATTTAAACTTCCTTTTCTGTCGAAAGAACGTAAATACCGCACTTTTCAAATTTCCGGTGATTCAATGCTGCCAATCCCTGACAAATCGTGGGTAACAGGCGAATACATCGAAAACTGGAATTACATAAAGGACGGGCAGCCTTGTATTGTCATCACTCTTGACGAAGGAATTGTTTTCAAGGTTGTGGAGAATAAAATCGAAAAGGAGGGTCAGCTACACCTACACTCTCTAAACAAAATTTACGAACCTTATGAGATTGGCGTTAAGGATGTAAAAGAGATATGGAAATTTGTAAATTTTATAAGTTCAGAAATGCCTGAGCCAAACACAGAGAAAGAAGACCTTGTGCAGGAAGTCAGAGCATTAAGAACAGAGGTGAAAGCAATACAAATGAAGTTGGAGATATAGTGGGCTAACCTGCAAGGTTTGCGAGGTGGCCTGAGGGAAAGATGAACCTTGTAGGTTTTGGTGAAAGGGTTCAAGGTTTAATGTTCAATGTTTGTTGCAATTTGCAGTTTTTTATAGGCAAGGAACAATGGAAGATTGGATTTTTTTCTGATCTGTGAATCTGTGGCTACTTAGACCGAATTTTTTAATAAAAATAAAGTTACTACTCAGCAGTCTATGAAAAACCTAACTACTTAATTATTAAATGTTTTGTCACAATTTTTGGCTACGCTGTCAAAAATTTCACCAAAACTGCAATATTTTTTTACTTTTTACCCCCGCGCTAAAGCACGGGGCTATTGAATATCAATTACATAACCCTGCTGAGTAGTAACAAAATAAATATTTGTACTCAATAATAGACATAGAAACAACGGGCCTCAGTCCTAAAAGTGGTAAAATTACCGAGATAGCCATATTTGTACACGACGAAAAAAAAGTTGTGGATGAGTTTAGTACATTAATAAATCCCGAAATAACAATTCCGTACAGAATAACGCAAATGACCGGGATTAATAATCAAATGGTAAAGAATGCTCCAAAGTTCTATGAAGTTGCGAGGAAAATAGTAGAGATGACAGAAGGCACAACTATAGTTGCTCACAATGTTAATTTTGATTACAATTTCATTCGACAGGAATTTAAGGAGCTGGGATATGATTTCAAAAGGGAAAAGATGTGCACAGTCAGGCTCAGTCGTAAGCTACTTCCCGGAAGGCGCTCATATTCGCTTGGCAAACTTTGCGAGGAGCTGAACATTAAAAACCCTCACCGCCACAGGGCTAAAGGTGATGCAACAGCAACGGTACAACTTTTTGAGCTTCTGCTGAAAGCTGAAAAGAACCTGAAGGATATCTCGTTGAAAGGTTTAAATACAAACCTCGACAGAAAGGATATTGACAATCTTCCGGGAAAACCCGGAGTCTACTATTTTTACAATGATAAAGGCATCATTATTTACATTGGCAAAAGCCTGAATATCCATGACCGCGTTATGTCGCATTTGACTAATTACAACACCAAACGTGCGTTGGAAATGCGTAATCAGACAGCTGGCATATCTTACGAATTAACTGGAAGCGAACTTGTTGCGCTACTTATGGAGTCGGATGAGATAAAAAAACATAAACCGAAATTCAACAGAGCACAAAGACGAACATCATTTTCCTGGGGATTGTATAAAAATATTGACAAAAATGGATATCTCTGTCTGAAAATTGCTAAAAACGACAACGGAGAAGTACCGTTAACAACGTTTTCGTCACAGCAAACTGCAAAAAATAATCTCTTTATGCTATCTGAGGCTTTCAGCCTTTGTCAAAAACTTTGCGGATTGT
>JAOZLR010000098.1:5136-8400 GCA_029934735.1 Bacteroidales bacterium | reverse complement strand
GGTGAATTACAAAGAACAAAGACGGTTTTGGCGCTATTTTTGAATCCTGAAATTGCAACTCCTGACGGACATCGGAAGTAAAAATTGTGACAAAACCAGATTAGATAAAATGTAGTTCATAATAACATCAAATAAATAGGATTTTATTATTAGTCCCCAGATTTTTAACCTGAGCCGTTAGTACCTGTCATCCCTTCGAGATTTGTGGGTAATAGCTCTATTATATTCATTCCTTCGGTTGACGCCAATACGATATGTATCGGACTCTGTTATTCAGAAGGGAATCCCAGCAGCCGGGGAATTAAATCTCCTTAACAGCATCAACAGGCAACCAGCCGACACTTCCACTGGCAATACGGATTTCGTACCACCCGCTTACTTTGTCAATTATTTTAACTTTAGAACCTTCATGAATCACAAAAAGGTCAACGCTGGTTTCGCTTGGTGAGCTTTTTACCGTTAAAGTCGGGATAAAAACTATTGCCTCTTTTTGATTATGCTCAACCTGATATTTCTCAAAGGCTAAAATAGAGCTCAGAATCGTTATAAAAATAGCAAATACTCCTGCATAAAACGCAGTCCTACGGATAAACACTTTGTTTGACAACAGATAAAATGCAAGCAAAAGGAAAAAAATAATAAAACAGATTATACTTATCCACGACCAGATTGTAGAGCTAAACAAATTGTATATTGCCTTCCACCAGGTTTTAAAGAACAGCTCCGGTAGAGGTTCAATCTTATCCACAATCTTAGTGTTGGCCACCCTCAAGTTAAAATTTATATCCTCGTCATTGGGTGCCAGCTTTTTGGCTTTTTCATAATATAAAATTGCTGAGGGATAGTCGTCAAGCTTAAAGCAGGCATTCCCAAGGTTATAGTAAACCTCGGGAGATTCATAACCATTTTCTATAATCTGAAGATAATCCTCAACAGCATTAGTATATAATTCCTTATTGTATTCTTCATTGGCCTTTGTATATAATGTATCTAACCCACCGGCAAATGCAGGTTGCAGATAAATTAAAAAGGCTAAAATAAAAAATACTTTCTTCATATTCGTTGTTCTGTTATTTAAGTTCACTTTCCAAAAGACTAATTGCATTTACTGCTTCATTATAAATATTTTCCATTGTATCGGCACTGCCACCAGGGGCAAATCGTGCAAATTCACAATTATTAAGTGTATCAATGAATGTCTTCATTGAATCTTCTTTCACATCTTTATTAATCATTATATCGTGAACAGTATCCATCGACAAGTTTGAAAGTGGGATACTGAATTTATCGCTCAAATAGCCCCACAAAGCCTGAGAAATCTCAACAAAAAACTCATCTTTCTTCCGCTCTTTCATAAAAGAGTGCGCCTTCTTCAGTTTGCTGCGAGCAACTTTAGTGGCTTTCCTGTTACGCATAAGTGCGGCATTGCTTCGTTTTTCAAACTCCTTTTTCCAAAAAGCAACAAACAAAATAAACAAGACCACAGGAGCAAGAAGCCAAATATAAAATGATAAAGAATTAAAGAAAAACAGGCCAATGGGTTTAAGATGCGAATCAGTAATTTTAATATGCCTGATATCTGTTCCTATATAATTAATATCTTTTTGATTGATGTTACTGTATGTAACTCCTGAAGATGAGCCGTCACCTTTTGCAACAGTAATATTGTATTCAGGACTTTGCAATGTGACATATTTCTTCTTTTTCAAACTATAGTAACTGAATTTTACCGGTGGGATATTAAATGAACCCGGATTACGTGGTATTATCAGATATTCAAATGTCTTTCTTCCTGAAACAGAATACTGGGTTGTTGTTATCTTTTTAGAAATTTTAGGGTCATAAACCTCAAAATCCGGTGGAAAACTTACTTCCAGCTTATCAACCAGCTCAACATTTCCCTTACCACTAACAGTAAATTTCAATGTTATGGCATCATTTGCCTTACACTCGCTCTTATCAATTGATGAACTGAAATCAAATTCACCGACAGCTCCGTTAAAATCAGCAGGCATATTCTGTGACGGCAAAGGTTTAACATTAATCGTAATCGGTTTTGTCGTCAGATTGAGGTCAACGGTTTTATACCGGTTATAAAACGGATCGTTAAAAAAATTATCAAAGAATGGATCGTTTGAGCGCCTTTGGGTTTTAGTTTTCAGTTGGGCCTGACACATTGCTTCAGCAGGTTCGATTACAAGTTTTCCACTACGTTGAGGAAACAAGGCATACTTCTTTATCTCGGCAACATTAAAACGTTTCCCTTTATAAGTTTCTTCATATTGCTTATAACTCGTACTGTTTTTTAAAAGATTATTAACCCAAAAACCAGGGAATGAAGGTTCCTTGTTAAACTGGGGTGATGAAATATTTATCCTAAAGTACAACTTATATGTAACCAGTATTTGCTCGCCCTGCCCTGGGTTCCTCTTATCAACAAGTACCCTGATAAAAACATCATCTTTTATATCTGTTGAAGAGTTAGAAGATGGAGTTGAAGAACCGGACCCTGTATTACTACCTCCTGAACTCCCCTGTTGTTGAGCCTGATTATTACTTTTTACAACCTGTATCTTAACCGCATTTGATTTATATGTTTTATCATCTACTTTAATTGTGGCAGGAGGAATTGTAAATATTCCATCCTTATTACCAACAACATAAAGTGTATATGAGTTTTCCACCGATCGGCTAACCTTTCCGTTAATTATCTGAATACTTGAGCTTTGCGATGTATGCGGGCCTGAAATAACCATAAAATCCTTCATGTCGGGAGTACGAAACTCCTTGCCGTTTGCATTAAGGGTATAGATAACCTGAAACCTCTCACCTGTGCGCACAACATCCCTTGCCGAAGCACTGAAAACAACATCCTGTGCAATAGTGGCAGAAGTGACAATCTGTAAAATAAATAATATAAATATTATGGGTTTCCTCATTTTAATTCGCAAAAATATCTATAATAACTTGATTCTCTCTTTTTTATTACCAATCTTTTTCAATACTTTTTGCCCTCACACCTTTCATCTTTTGTTTTTTGACTTTCTCGAGGGTCTTTTTTTCATTGTTTTTCAAAGCAGCAAGCATTCTCTCTGCATCCTTTTTCGATATCTGTTTCGATTGCTGCTGTTGTTGCTTCTGCTGATCCTGCTTTTGTTGCTGATCCTGCTTCTGCTGTTGATCCTGCTGATCTTTCTGCTGTTGATCCTGTTTGTCTTCCTGATCCTGCTTATCTTTCTGATCCTGCTTATCTTTCTGATCCTG
>JAOZLR010000098.1:0-5036 GCA_029934735.1 Bacteroidales bacterium | reverse complement strand
CTGATCCTGCTTATCTTTCTGATCCTGCTTATCTTTCTGATCCTGATCTTTGTTTTTATCCTTATCCTGGTTCTCGTCTTTATTTTTATCCTGATTCTTTTGTTGCTGCTGCTTTAGCATTTTCTTTGCATACTCAAGATTGTATTTAGCATCAAAGTCATCAGGCCTGAGTTTTAATGAATTTTTATAAGAATTGATAGCTTCATCATACTTTTTCGACTGGAGCATAGTATTTCCAAGATTATACCAGGAGTCGGCCTTCGCATTATCACTCGGTCCGATTTCTGACAAATTTTGATACAATTTTGCAGCATCTTCATAATTTTCCTGTTTATAAAGTGCATCACCAAGATTGAATTGCCCTTTTGCTGACTCAGGATTCTTTTCAAGAGCCTTCATATAGTCAACCTCTGCATCCTTATAATTCTGATCCACAAAAGAATCGTTTCCCTTACGGATATATTTATTCTCCTTCTGCGAAAATACGCTTACTGCAGATAAAAATAATATGATAATTATTAATGACCTCATTTGTACATCCAGCTTTTCTTGTTAAACAAATCTACTTTTTTCGACCATTTGGGTTTCTTCTCAAATACCATTAACTCAATCAAAAGGAATACCAAACTTAGTGCAATGAAATATTGAAACCGGGATTCATAATCTGAAAACATTTTGCTTTCAAATTTTGTCTTTTCAAGCTTATTAATATCATCAAATATTTTCCTTAATCCGGTTTGCGTATTATTTGCTCTAACATAAATACCTTTACCTGCAGCAGCAATTTGCTGCAAAGCAGACTCATTAAGTTTAGTAATAACTGTACTGCCCTGCCTGTTTTTCTTGTAGCCTGTACGTCGATTATATTTATCATATACCGGTATTGGGGCCCCTTTAGAAAGGCCCATTCCAATAGTGTAAACCCTGATTCCCTTTGAAGATGCATTCTCGGCTGCTTCTATGGCATCATCTTCATGATTTTCACCATCGGTAATAACAATTATCGCCCTGCTGTGTGTATCATCATCAAAAGAAGTTATTGCAAGCTCAATAGCATCGCCAATTGCAGTTCCCTGAGTAGGTACATCCTTAGTGGTAACTGTTGTCAGAAAGAGTTTTGCTGCTGAATAGTCAGTAGTTATTGGCAACTGAACATATGCCTTGCCGGCAAATACAACAATCCCAATTCTGTCGTTTCCCATTTTATCAACCAGTTTTGAAATTGCCTGCTTTGCACGTTCCAGCCTGTTAGGTTTAATATCTTCGGCAAGCATACTGTTCGACACATCAAGAGCTACAACCACATCAATACCTTTTCTTTCTGCTTCAACCAGCCTGGAACCAACCTGCGGATTCGACAAACCAAAAACAAGAAAGATAAATGCAAGCACCAGTAAAATAAACTTTACAATAAGACGATTTTTAGAAACATCAATCAATAATAAACCAACAATTCGAGGCTCACCATACGATTCCATTCCTTTCTTTTTCCACCTTAACATCCACCAAAAGATAACCATTAGCAGCGGAATTAGCAGCAAAGCATATAAAATATCCGGATGTTCAAATCGAAACACTCCCATTTTCATCTGATTTTATTTACGGCATCGTTCTAAAAACCGTATATCTCAATAACATTTCAAATATTAACAATACCAAAGCAATCAATGCAAAAAGGAAAAACTCCTCACTTTTATGTTTAAATTCGGTAACATCAATCTTCGACTTTTCCATTTTGTCAATCTCTCTGTAAATCTCTCTCAACTTTCTGTTACTTGTTGCTCTAAAATATTTCCCATCGGTCATGTTGGCAACTTTCGTCAGCAGGTCCTCATCAATCTGCACTGTAACATATTGAGTCTGAACTCCAAACGGAGTTTGCACAGGATAAGGAGCAGTTCCCTCAGTACCTATACCAATCGTATAAATTCTGATTCCGAAAACTTTTGCTATTTCAGCAGCCGACAACGGATCGAGAGAACCCATATTATTAACACCGTCGGTCAGGAGAATTATCACTTTACTTACGGCCTTACTATCCTTCAATCTGTTTATTGCTGTTGCCAATCCGTCGCCAATTGCAGTACCATCTTCAATCATTCCACTTTTAACCTCTTTAAACAGATTTTTGATTATAGCGTGATCAGTTGTCAGCGGGCATTGTGTAAAAGCTTCGCCACTGAATATAACCAGGCCAAATCTGTCATCAGGCCTACCTGAAATAAACTCAGAAGCAACCTCTTTTGCCGCTTCCAGCCTGTCGGGTTTCAGATCCATAGCAAGCATACTACCCGAAACATCGAGTCCCATAACAATATCAATCCCCTCAATACTTATATTCTTACTCTTGGAGCTGGATTGTGGCCGCGCCAGTGCAATAATAAGTAAGCCTATGGCCAGAATTCGCAAAACATACAATCCAAAATAAAGATACTGCTTAGCGGTTTTCTGTCCCAACTCAAAACTTTCTGTTGATGAAACCTGAAGCATAGCATAATCCTTTCTCTGCCTGTACCAATACCAAAGCCCTATCAAAGGCAGTATCAATAACAGATACAAATAATGCGGATATGCAAATACAATATTATCAAACATCTCTCAACTCTTTATTTCTGTTCCTTCTTTTCATTATTAACTTCCTCATCACCGACAACATCAACAGTATCCTTTTCAGATTTATCTTCGGACTTTCCTTCAATTTCTTTCGTAATACTCTCAGGCTGAACCGGAGATTGCTGTATATGCATTGTCTCTTTCACAAAATCCATTGCATTATTCAGGCTCAAATCGTTTTCTACCGGCAATGGTTGTGCCTTTGCAAACTTAACCAGATCAGCAAGGATAAATGTATCTTTCAGTTTTGCAAATGCCTGCTCATTAACAGATGTAGGCTCAAGACTTTCAGCAATCTCTTCTGTTGTCATCTCCAAAGCATGTATTCCAAATCCCTCCGATATATATGTCCTTATAATATCAGTCAGTTCAGTATGATATTCCTTAACCTTTCCATTCTGCCATAACTTTTTAAATCGCAAGGTCTCAAGAGCATCAAATGCAATCTGATGAGACGGAAGTATTGGCTTCCTGGCTTTGAAAACCGGTTCATCATGTTTTTTCTTCTTTAAATAATAGAATACTAAAAATCCTATTAAAACTAATGCAAGGCCCAAAAGTATCCAGGGTAATGCTTCTCTGAATGTATAAGGTGCACCGATTGGCATTTTAATATCTTTAAACACCTTAGTTGTATCAACCTCAACAGTATGAACAGCTAAAAGCAGAGGTGATGTTTCCACAAAATGAACTACTGTATCGTCCTTTTCCCTATATTTAAATCTAAAAGGAGGTATAGCGTAATAACCCGAATCGAAACTCGTAATAATCAGGCTTTGTGTATAAAAAGTACTGTTTGCATCTGATGGAATAGTATCAATTCCAGAACGATCAACCACCTCAACAGCAGCAACAATAGTGTCACTAATCGAAGGCCATACAATTTCAACACCTGAAGGTCCTGAAAATGACAATTGCAGCTTGATCTGGTCTCCAATAGTAATATCCGTAGTATCCAGCTTTGCAATAGCCTCGGTTTGTCCTTTCGCTATAAGCTGAAAGAACAACATTATCAATATGACCGCTATTTTATATAAGGTATTCATATTAAAACCTTGCTTCCCTTTTCTTAAACAAATTAACCAACGGTTTTACATAATCTATATCTGTACTGAATGTAGCATAATCAATTCCGCTCTTCAGAAAAACATTCTTCAGATATGCCTCATGCTCCCTCCACCATTTGCTGTAATTATTTCTGACTTTGTCGCTTGAGGTATCCACCCACATCTTCTTACCCGTTTCCTTATTAAGAACTTTAAGTAAACCGACTTTAGGCAGTTCTGCTTCTCTCTTATCATAAACCCTCAGAGCCACAACATCATGCTTACTCCTTGCAATCTTAAGCGCATTATCAAAACCCTTGTCCATAAAATCAGAAATCACAAATGCAGTGCACCTTTTCTTGATTGCATTTGTAAGATAACGCAGTCCTTCCGAGACATCTGTTTTCTGGCTTTCGGGATGAAAATCAATCAGTTCACGTATTATCCTTAAAATATGGGAGCTTCCTTTCTTCGGCGGAATAAATTTCTCCATCTTATCGCTAAAAAATATCACCCCGACTTTATCATTGTTCTGAATAGCTGAAAATGCGAGTACAGCAGCTATCTCAGTCATCTGCTCCTCTTTTAGCTGAACTCTTGTACCAAACTCATTGGAGCCACTCACATCGATCAGTAGCATTACTGTCAATTCACGTTCCTCCTCAAAAACTTTAACAAAAGGATGATTGAATCGCGCTGTAACATTCCAATCAATATTTCGGATATCGTCGCCAAACTGATATTCGCGAACTTCGCTAAAGGCCATACCCCTCCCCTTAAAAGAACTGTGATAATGCCCTGAAAATATCTGGCTCGACAGTCCTTTTGTCTTTATCTCAATCTTACGTACCTTTTTAAATATATCTTTTGCTTCCACGAGCTTATTTAATAAATTGTTGAATTAATGAATTAATGAATTGTTGAATAAATGATTAAATGAATAAATTTTCAATACAACAATAAATATCATTTTATTATTTCCCCAACCTATTTTTTAATGTTTTTCTTGATGATGAAACAATTGCTAATATTTCATTTCCTTCTTTCATTAATTTCTCATCAACTTTATAGATTTCCGCCTCAGTTAATATTTCCAACCAGAAAACGGATTCATCAGCTTCTTCAACAACAATACTAATTTTTGAATAGAATTCATTATCCGACCGCGCTCTACAGGCAGCCCTATAGTTTGATGCTACAGAAGTTGCCGCTTTAACAAGTTGCCTACCAACAATCTTTGCATCATCTGTTTTAGGCAATTTTCTGTATAATCTAATAATTTCAATTGAAAACTTCTTTGTACGTTTTTTAAATTCCTCTGCAAAATCCGATTTACTCATAATTCAAAGTTTTAACTTCAATTCAACAACTCAACAA
>JAOZLR010000480.1 GCA_029934735.1 Bacteroidales bacterium | reverse complement strand
ATCTCAAATCATATAATGAAGAAGGTTTCAGATAAACTGGAAGAACTTTTTAAGAATAATCGTGAAGATTTTGAAAAGAAATGGGATGACATTAAGGTCTTTATTCAATACGGAATGATATCAGAGCCAAAATTTTATGACAGAGCCGAGAAGTTTTTCCTTTTTAAAAATGTTGCTGGAAAGTATTTTACAACTGAAGAATATAGAAAGCATATTGAAAAGATTCAGACTGATAAGGATAAAAAGCTGGTCTATCTCTATACTTCAAATATTGAGGAGCAGCATACTTATATTGAGGCTGCAAAAGAAAAAGGTTATGACGTGCTTGAGATGAATGATGTTCTTGACAATCACTTTATTAATACACTTGAGCAGAAATTTGAAAATTCTTCATTTGTAAGGGTTGATGCTGATATTATTGACAAATTGATTAAAAAAGAGGATGAGCAACCCTCAAAATTGTCAGATAAAGAACGAGAGAGCTTAAAGCCGGTTTTTGAAAAAGAGGTTGGAAAGGAGCATTATACAGTTGTCTTCGAAAATCTGAGCGAAAAGGATATGCCGGTTCTTATAACTCAGCCTGAGTTTATGCGCCGTATGAAAGATATGTCGAAGCTCGGAGGAGGAGGTATGGATTATATGGGGACTATGCCTGATGCATATAATCTTGTTGTAAACACTAATCATCCTGTTATCAGTAATATTTTAAACGAAAAAGATGAGAGTAAGCAACAGGCTCTTGTGAAAGAGATAACTGACCTTGCAAAGCTTTCTCAAAATCTTCTTAAAGGACAAAACTTAACTGACTTTATTAAAAGAAGTGTTAAGCAGATAAGTAAGTAAATCAAGTGTTTTTTAAAGAAATGCCTGACAGAACTTCTATATTTTTTTGTCAGGCATTTTTTATTTGGATATTGACCAAAGAAATTTGTATTTTTGAAAAAAATTGATTGTTTGTTTAATTAAAAAATAAATTTTATGAAAAAAAGTTGGATAATAATCGGAGTAATAGTCGTCATTGCACTGCTTCTGTACTCTTCAATAAAAGGAACATATAACCAAATGGTTACCCTTGACGAAGGTGTTGGTGCACAATGGGCGCAAGTTGAGAATGTTTATCAGCGAAGGGCTGATCTTATTCCAAACCTTGTAAGTACTGTAAAGGGTTATGCATCGCATGAAAAGGAAACTCTTGAAGGTGTGATAGAGGCAAGAGCCAAAGCTACGTCAACAACAATTGACGCTTCAAATCTTAACGCACAATCAATACAGCAATTTCAGGCTGCTCAGGATGGTTTGAGTTCTGCTTTGTCGAAACTGATGGTAGTGGTTGAACGCTATCCCGACCTGAAAGCAAATCAGAATTTCCTTGAACTCCAGGCACAACTTGAAGGAACTGAAAACAGAATTGCTGTTGAACGCAAGAAGTTTAACGAGGTAGCACGACAGTATAACACTTACATCAGGTCATTCCCGAAAAATATTTATGCTTCCATATTCGGCTTTGAGAAAAAGGCTTACTTTCAGGCACAGACAGGAGCAGATACAGCACCTAAAGTCGAATTCTAATTTGTTAGTCATACTGAGTTTTCACAAAAACAAAAACCAATGTCGAAATCAGCGCGTAAATTTTTTACAGAGGAAGAGAAGGAAAATATTAAGCTGTCAATTAAGAATGCCGAATTGGATACTTCGGGAGAGATTCGTGTTCACGTAGAAAACAAGTGTAAAGGGGAGGTTCTTGACAGAGCAACATATGTTTTCAATAAGCTTAAAATGGACAAAACAGAGTTGCGTAATGGAGTACTGTTTTATCTGGCAATAAAAAACCGGAAATTTGCAATTCTTGGAGATATGGGGATAAATGAGAAGGTGCCGGATGATTTCTGGGATGATATCAAAGATACCATGCTGACTTTTTTCAGAGAAGATAAGTTTGCTGAAGGTCTTGCAGAAGGTGTTGCTATGGCTGGTATGCAATTGAAAGAACATTTTCCCTATCAAACTGATGATGTTAATGAACTTTCGGATGATATTTCGTTTGGGGATAATTAATTATAGATAATGAAAAATTTAAGAAATATAGTCGTAATTTTCCTGGTATTCTCAGGTTTTGTATTTGGCCAGGATATTCCCCAAAGACCTACTCCCCCCAGGCTTGTAAACGATTTTACAGGTACTTTGTCTGAACAGCAGTCTGATAATCTGGAGCGTAAGCTGGTAACTTTTTTCGATACAACAGGAAACCAGATTGCTATTGTGATAGTACCCACCCTGAACGGATATGATAAATCGGAATATGCTTATGCAATAGGCGAGAAATGGGGCGTTGGGAAGAAGGAATTTGATAATGGAATAGTTGTACTGGTAAAACCGAAAACAACCAGAGAAAGGGGAGAAGCGTTTATTGCAACAGGCTATGGTCTTGAAGGAGCAATTCCTGATGCGATTACAAGCCGTATTGTTCAGCAGGAAATGATTCCATACTTTAAGCAAAATGATTACTATCGTGGTCTTGATGCTTCTACTA
>JAOZLR010000479.1 GCA_029934735.1 Bacteroidales bacterium | reverse complement strand
AGGGATTTTCCGTCATTAACGAAGCAGAGAGTCCGAAAAAAATACCTTCAATTGATTAAATCAGCAGAAAAAAAGATAGTGATTGAAACACCATATTTTTTGCCGGGATATATCTTGCGAAAGGCTTTGATGGATGCTGTCAAACGTGGAGTTTCGGTGACGATAATCATACCAAAGAATTCTGATGTCAGGTTGATAGATGTTTTACGCAATAGATATTTAGGATTGCTAAGCAAGGGTGGGGTTAATATCTTATATTTTACTTCAACTAATTTGCATGCTAAATTAATTATGATAGATGAAAAGGAGTGCTCGGTCGGCTCCGCCAATTTTGATTACAGGAGTTTCAGATATCAGCATGAGATAGTTCTTGCTTTTACAGATAAAAGTGTTGTAAGTCAGGTGAGCAGACATATCAGGGCAACACTCTTAAGTTGTGTGAATTTTGATTATGAAGGCTGGTCAAACAGATCCCCTGTCCAGAAATTTTTTGAATGGGTTCTACTTCCCCTCCGGCATTTGCTGTAGTTTTCTGTACATCTCCGGTAACTTTTTGATCATAACCATTTCCCTCCATTTTTTGGAAGCAGGTTCAGCAGGAGCTCCAAAATAAGTGATGCCTCCTTCAAGGTCTTTATCAACGCCTGAAATGGCAAGAACAACTGCTCCTTTACCTATCACAACTTCTTTGTTAACAACAACCTGTCCCCATAATATAACATCATCTTCAATATGGCTGACCCCTGCAATCAAAACAGCAGAAGCAAACAGGCAGCGCTTGCCAATATATGTGTCGTGACCTATCTGAATGTGGTTGTCAAGCTTTGTATATTCGTCTATAACCGTGTCGCCCGAAACCCCTTTGTCTATCGTGCAGAGAGCACCAATCTCAACATTATCTTTGATTATGACCCTTCCGCAGGATTCAAACTTCAAGGTCTTTTTATCACGCTTTTGAAAATAGAAAGCATCTGCCCCAATCACCGCCCCTGAATGGATGATCACATTATCTCCAATAATAGAATGATCGTAAATACTTACATTTGAATGGATCAGGCAGTTATTACCAATTTTTACATTATTGCCAACAAATGCACCCGGTTGTATTACAGTTCCTTCACCTATTTCTGCTGTGTCGCTAACCAACTTTGTTGCAGGTTCAAATGGCCTGAATTTCTTAACCAGCTTCATGTAGTCAGAGAATGGGTCATCAGAAAAGAGTAAAGCTTTTCCTTCAGGCCGTTCCACCTTCTTATTTATCAGAATTGTTGTTGCTTTTGAATTAAGAGCCTTGTCGTAATACTTGGGATGATCTACAAAAGTCAAATCACCAGGCTCTACCATATGGATTTCATTTATTCCCCTGACAGGAAAGTCAGAATCACCGTCGAATTTAGCATTTATCAGTTTGGCAATTTTGGAAAGTGTAACCGGTGTAGTGAATTTCATCTTTTTATTTTACCCTTTCTGAATATGTTCCTGTACGGGTGTCAACTTTGATTTTTTCGCCCTCATTAACAAATAGCGGAACCTTTACAACGGCTCCTGTCTCGACAGTCGCATCCTTAAATGCGTTAGTTGCAGTATTTCCCTTTTCACCGGGCTCGGTGTAGGTTATCTCCAGAACAACATAGGCTGGCAGGTCGCAAGTCAATGGCGTTTCCGTATCAGCATGGAAAAGTATTTCAACCTCCTGACCATCCTTCAGGAACTGTGGAGCTGCGATAATATCTTCAGGAATAGTTGAATCTTCCCATGTATCCGTATTAAGGAAATGGTAACCAAAGTCATCTTTATAAGAAAACTGAAATGGGCGACGTTCAACACGAGCTGTTTCAATTTTTACACCTGATGTAAAGGTGTGAGGGATAACCTTTCCTGACTTTAAACTTTTTAGTTTTGTCCTTACAAAAGCAGGTCCTTTGCCCGGCTTAACATGTTGAAACTCAACAATAGTCATCAGGTCATTATTCATTACAATTGTTAATCCGTTTTTGAAATCTGAAGTTGATGCCATAATTATTTAATTTTTTATTCGATATTTATCTTTTATTCATTTATGAGCTGGTTTAGCTATTTCCCTGTACTTTTGAATACCCTTTCATCACGCCGCGAGTTGAACGAGCTATGAAATCAAGAATGTCGTCTCTTTCCTTACTCGATGGCCAGCTTGCTTCTATGTATCTGACAGCCTGTGTTACATTGTGTCCTTTAACATATAGCACACGGTAAATATCCTGAATTTCGTTTATTCTTTCGTTTGAGTAACCACGTCTTCTTAATCCTATTGAGTTTATGCCGGCATATGACAATGGCTCGCGTGCAGCTTTTGTGTAGGGAGGAACATCTTTTCTGACGAGTGATCCACCTGAGATTATAACGTGTGCTCCAATTTTAACAAATTGATGCACAGCGGATAATCCTCCGACAATTGCGGCTTCTCCGATTTCAATATGGCCTGCCAGATTAACTGCATTGGCAAGAATAACATGGTCTGCTAAAATGCAGTCGTGCGCAATGTGAACGTATGCCAT
>JAOZLR010000478.1 GCA_029934735.1 Bacteroidales bacterium | reverse complement strand
AAAACAAATAAATCACCCATATTTTGTGGTATAAATATTTATAACATCCAGATATCCAGCTAGACTTTTTTTATTCTTCCATTTGTAGTGGGGTACGGTGTTTGGTTTTCTTGGTAATTGTACTTATCTTTGCCCCATGTTTATAAGACAAGTTAAAAAACAACGCAGCAAGGCCAGTAAAGTATTCTATCAGTATACTTTAGTTCAGGCAGCAAGAGTAGATGGCAAAGTAAAACAAAGATCGATCCTGTATCTTGGGTCTGACAAGTTGTTGGAAGATGAGAATAACCGAAAAACAGTACTTGCCATCCTGAAATCAAAAATATTCCGCCAAGCGGAATTATTCCCACAGGATGTTCCTGGGGAATTAAAAAAGATAGCATTACAATATTATGATAAGTATTGTATAAAATATGAACAGGATGAAAAGAACCCTACATCAATACCACCACCGCCTGAAAAATCTGAATTTCATAATATCGACATAAAAGGCCTTGAAGTTGAAAATGTAAAAGAATTTGGTGCAGAACATCTTTGCAGGCAAATGCTTGACAAACTTGGGCTAGGGGCTTATTTCACATCTCTCGGCATGTCGGAGGGGCAATCTAAGAAAGCACTGATCAGTATTGCCGGTAAAGCAATATATTCAGCATCGGAATATAAGACATCCAAAATCCTTGAGATCAACAGTGAACTTTCGGCCCTTTACAATTACGAAAAAAAGATAACCCACAAACAGCTTTATTCAGTTACGGACATACTTTATAAACACAAACCATCTATCGATAAATACCTGTATGGCCGCATTACCGATATGTTCAACATCAAAGATAAATTGGTAATATTCGATATCAGCAACACCTATTTTGAAACCAGGAAACCCCAAAGCAAAATTGCAAAGTACGGAAGGGGCAAAGAGAAAAGAAATGATTGCCCGCTTGTAGTTTTTTCGGGGGTTATCAATTCACAAGGTTTTATAAGGCATTCAAGGATATATGAAGGCAATAAACCTGATATTGCAACCCTCGCTGATATGATTAGCGACCTTGAAAAATATTCATCGCCCGGTATGGAGCATACAGTAGTTATAGATGCAGGTATTGCAACAGATAAAAACCTTGAAGAATTAGATACAAAAGGATATAAGTATGTTTGTGTTTCAAGAAAAAGGATAAAAAATTATCCTGTTGATATATCAAAACCAAAAACAATAAGGCTTACCGACAGGAAAAAAAACAAGGTTGAACTGAGCATCTTCAATCCGTCAGCTGACGGATACAATGATACATGGATGTATGTTGAAAGTGAAGCAAAAAGAAGAAAAGAAAGTTCAATGAACTTAAAATTAAGACAACGCTTCGAGGAGGATTTAAATTCAATAAAAGCATCATTCTTAAAAAAAGGGGGCACCAAACTCATTAACAAAGTATGGGAACGTATCGGCAGGGCAAAACAAAAACACAACAGGGTGTCGGCAAGATATAAACTGAAGCTTACCGAAAAACAAGGAAAGGCAATAAATTTAACGTGGACAATTACGGAGAATAAAATCAAGGACGATAAATCAAAAGGTGTTTATTTTATCAGGACAAATTATGAAAAAACAGAAGAAACAACACTTTGGGATATCTATAATACAATAAGGGAAGTTGAAGCAACTTTCAGGAGCTTGAAATCTGATTTAAACCTAAGGCCTGTCCATCATCAAAATGATGAAAGGATTCAGGCACATCTATATCTTACCATGCTTGCTTACCAGTTAGTGAACACTATTAGATATATGCTCAAACAAAAAGGTATAAATTACGATTGGAAAAATATTGTAAGGATAATGTCAACTCAAAAAATACAAACAATAAAATTACCGACAGATAAGAAAGTAATGCATCTAAGAAAGCCTTCAAAACCGATAAAAGAAGTCAGGCAGATATATGATGCAACAAAATGTGAACACACACAACCGGCAGTAAAAAAATATGTAGTGTACCACTAATTTTGTAAATGCTTGTTATGCAGGGAAATGAATTTGGATATAGCCAAGTTGGGTTAATTCCTTATTGAATGCTTTCATGATTTTATCCCATTCTGCCTGGGTGGTAAACTCTTTTGCTGACATGTGAAAATCGATGAGATCGTCAAACCCATCACGTCTCAATTCATTCAATTGTTCTGCCAATTCCATTAATTGCTCCTTTGTTGCATCTTTATTGTTCAGGATATTACTATCCTCTGCATTCATTTTCCTGAGTTTATTGATTGCATCCGTTTGTGAATGAATGAATTTATTTAGCGCATTTTGGATTTTCTCTTTCCTTTCATTATCAATAACATGCTCTTCTATTGTAGCAATGGTTTTTTCAAATGGTTTTGCTGACTTTCCTTTATCGACCTTCTTCTGCTGCTTTTCTTTGGCTTTCTCAACTGATTCTTTTGAATTTTCAATGATCAATTTCCACTCTTCCTGTTTTATTTTTTCAGCAATCATTATCCGATCGCCAAGAACTATTTCCTGTAAGGCTATTCGCTGAGTCATCAAC
>JAOZLR010000477.1 GCA_029934735.1 Bacteroidales bacterium | reverse complement strand
ACACTGAAGGTGATGAATGGGAAATGGAAATTTACAGCCAGCAACAGGTATTAACTAAAAAAGTAACGAAGTTAAAGGACAAAAAGCACATAATCAATACCTCAGGCTGGAAGGAAGGCATATACTTTGTACGTGTAAGAATGAATAACAATGTATATTCCGGGAAATTTATTGTAGCGAGATAAGTATAGTGAGGTATATTTACGTCAAAAAAAATTATTAGACAAACAATCCCGATGAAGCCGGGAGGGTATGATACCACCGGAGTTTTGCTACGGAATTGGTTTCCAGTTCCGGTAATTATTTATAATGCATTGGGGTTCATACCCGTGATTATGCCCTGCACAAGATACATATTAATGTAGGTATATAATAAAGTTTTACTTTTTACAAACACTTAATTTTAGAATTATGAAAACAATACTAAAACTACTATTCCTGAGTGGAATAATTGTTATTACAGCTTTTAGCTGTGAGAAGGGGAAAGAAGAACAATATGAAAATATATCATTGATATATTCCAAATGCCCGTGTGACCATGAAACGGATTTTATTAAATCATTTTCCGCAGAAAATATATTGTTATTTGATTCAATAAAAACATCCTTTTCGGAAATGAAAGAGTTATCGTTAGATGGGGAGTGTTCAAAATTTATTAGTTACTCGCCGGAATCGGACAGTACGGTTTTTTATTCAATATGTAACCATATGGTTGGTGTAGGGTATCCTTGTAACTTCCCGCAAATAGTTGAGAAATGGGAAATATCCCCAGAGGGAACATATATATCATTTTCAGCAGATGAATTCGAATTATGTAATCCTGAAAACTCAATTACAACATACACTTATTCTAATCTTGTTTTAACCTCACTAAAAAAGCTTAAGAAATAAAAACTATTTATATTGGATTAATTACTTTTCTTATTACACTTACAGTTTATTCACAGGAAGTATTTATTTATGGTGAAGGGGGCAATAAAGTTTATCTTTGGCAAATTGATAGTCTTATTCAAGTTAAGTTTAAGGAAAACTTGAATTTTGATGCGAAACTTGAAATTGCAAAAATAATAAATCAAGATAATGCTTATTCCTATATTTCAGAAAGGAATCGCCTTGTTATTCCGATTGACAAAAACAAGAAACCAAACTATGATGAACTAAGAAAGAATCCGTCTATAGTTTATGCCAACCGTTCTTTGATAAGCAATGACGGGACAGTGCAAATACCGACTGATAAAGTATTGGTTAGGATAAAAAACAGCAGCAATTTAGAAGATGTTTTATTAAAGCTTAAAATCAAGTATAAAAGTTATAAGCAGCTTGGGCATAATAAAAATTCATACCTTATAATACTTAAAGACGGGGAATCACTAAATACTGCAAATTATCTTTACGAATCAGGATATTTTGTTTATGCCCAACCTTCTTTTACAAGGTTGATGAAAGTGATGAATGAATTTTATTTTGACCAGTGGGGCTTAAATAATACAGGGCAAAATGGTGGTACGGCAGGTGTTGATATAGATGCCCCCCAGGCGTGGAATATCACCACGGGTTGTAACGATATTGTAATAGCCGTAATTGACCAGGGAGTAGATTTAGACCATCCTGATTTAGATAATAATTTACTTGTCGGGTATGATGCAACTGATGGTGGCCTTGGTGGGGTAAATGGTGATTGTTGGGGTGATGATGCTCATGGAACAGCATGTGCCGGTATTATCGCCGCAGAAAATAATACAATCGGGATAATTGGTGTTGCTCCGAATTGTAATATTATTCCTATCAGGATTTTTTATACTATCAATAATCAGCACATATCGGATGATGATTGGATTGTAGATGCGATAAATCATGCCTGGGAAATTGACGGTGTTGACATAATGAGTTGTTCATGGGGAGGTGGAGATCCATCTTCAGCTATTAACAATGAAGTTAATGATGCTTTAACTCAAGGCAGAAATAATTTAGGCTGTATTATAATTTTTTCTACTGGCAATTACAATAGTGAAGTCCTTTATCCTGCCAATAGTAATCCTGATATTATTGCGGTAGGAGCAATGAGTATATGTGGAGAACGAAAACGAAGTGGTTCAAATGCCTGGGAAGTTAATCCAGGAGTTACTCCTGACCCGGCTGGAGTTAGTTGTGATGGTGAAAAATGGTGGGGTAGCAACTATGGAAGCCAGTTAGATTTGGTTGCACCCGGAGTATTAATTCCGACTACTGATAACCAGGGCAGTGCGGGGTATAATACTTCTTCGGGAACAAGTGGTGATTATTATATGACTTTTAATGGCACATCTTCAGCAACTCCACATGTAGCTGGTATAGTGGCATTAATGCTATCCGTAAATCCATTATTAACACAAGATCAGGTAAGGGATGCGATTGAATCCTCTTGCGATAAGGTTGGAAGCTATTCTTACTCAACCACGAGTGGACGATCTAATGGTACATGGAATAATGAGATGGGATATGGTTTAGTAAATGCATATGATGCTGTAGAAGATGTTCATCTATACATTACCGGCCCCTCCC
>JAOZLR010000476.1 GCA_029934735.1 Bacteroidales bacterium | reverse complement strand
GTGAGCAGGAGGAACAGAAAGAGTCTATGGAATTCCTTAGCAGAGCTATGCTCATTGCTATGTCGCTTATAATGATAATCTTAGTTACTCAGTTCAATTCTGTCATCAAACCTTTGATTATTATGGTGAGTGTCCTGTTAAGTACTATTGGTGTGTTTGGCGGATTTGCCACTTTTAATATGGACCTGAGTGTTATATTGACAGGAATCGGGATTGTTTCTCTGGCAGGAGTTGTTGTTAATAATGCTATTGTGCTAATCGACTTTATTAATCTCACAAAACTGCGAAAGAAAAATGAACTTGGTGTTACCGAAAATGCTAACCTCACCGGAAATGATTCCAAAGATTGTATTGTGCTGGCAGGAAAGACGAGGCTTCGCCCGGTATTGTTAACGGCAATTACAACGATTCTTGGACTTTTGCCTATGGCTGTAGGATTGAATATTGACTTTGAAGGATTGCTGTCAGATTTTAATCCCAATATCTATTTTGGTGGTGATATGGCCGGTTTCTGGGGCCCGTTCGCCTGGACTGTCATTTTTGGGCTTTCATTTGCTACATTCCTGACTCTGGTCATTGTGCCGGCACTATACCATCTGCTTTATCTTGGCAAACTTAAGATTGTTGGTTTTCGAAAAAAGTAGTAGCCTGAGATTAATATTAAAAAAATATCGTGTTCGCTTGCATATTTGAAATGAATAATTACTTTTGCATCGAATTACGATATACAGGTAGTATATAAAATTATGAAACTCTCAAAGACATCGGAATACGCACTTAGGATATTGACATTTATGATTAACACCGATATGCAAGTGTTTTCCGCAAAATATTTAATTGATTCACTAAATGTGCCTGACCCGTATTTGCGTCGTTTGATGACGGATTTGTCGAAGAAAGGATTCATAAAAAGCCTGCAAGGCAGGGACGGGGGTTATGTCTTCGCCAAGAATGCCAATAAAATTTATCTGTCGCAGGTAGTTGATGCAGTGGAGGGAATGGAAAAGTATCAAGGATGTATTTTAGGTTTTAGTGAGTGTAGCGATGATCATCCCTGTAGTTTACATACAAAATATGCTCCGATTAAGGACGAGCTCATCAGTTTTCTTTATACAACTACAATTTCAGAATTAAAAAGCCCGGACGTATATAAGTTTTAATTTTTTTGATTTAAATAATACACAGAGGTAGTATATATAGTTTATCAACATTTATTAATAACAAATATTTAAAATTATGAAAGAATCATTACTTGACAAGTTTATGAGCAAAAAGGGACTCTATACGAGTTTCTGGTTCATAGCTATTTTTATGGTTACCGCCTTAATTTATTTTACGGCGAACCTGCAAAAAGAAGTCCCACCGATTGCAAAGGAGGTGAAATCGGTATCGGGCGAAGTTCTTTATACCTATGACGATGTGTCGCAAGGTAAAGGATACTTCCAGCAATTTGACCTTATGGACTGGGGTTCGTTGCTGGGAATGGGAGCCTATATGGGCCCTGATTTCTCAACTGAGTTTTTCCATCACAGGGCATTATATCTTTATGATTACTATGCTCAGGAATTGTTTTCAAAAACAGAAGATGCTTTAACAAACATTGAAAGGGCGGCAGTAAAAGAACGTGTTAAGCAGGATTTCCACGAACAAACAAAACTTATGGAAGAGGGAGTAACATATACTGACGCATCAGCCGAAGCATACAAAAAGAATGTTATTCATTTAACGAAAATGTTAGTTGAAGGAGAACCGGAAAGAGCATTTCCAGGAGGTGTTATTCTTCCGGAGGAAGCTGTAAAAATTGCTGCTTTTGTAGATTGGTCTCAAATGGTAGCCTCGTCTATCCGACCAGGCACCGAAGGAACTACTTCAGAAAGAACATGGTCTAATAACTGGCCTCCAGAGCCATTAGTTGATCAGGACGCTTCATACAATAATCATATTGTATCACTTTGGGAGTTCTTGTTATTATGGGTGCTATCTATAGTAGTTGTGTTTTTGACTTACGAGTTTTTGCTCAAGAAGGACAAGGCAGAAGATTTGCAACCTGCAATGAAGATTACGAAACTATTCCCATCACAAAAGAAATTATTAAAATATCTTCCAATAGTATCGCTGCTCTTTGTAGTTCAGGTATTTTTGGGAGCCTATTTAGCACACCTTTACGCAGATCCTACAGAAGATTTTATTTTCTCACAAAGCTGGTTACCATTTAATGTTATACGTTCTATTCATACTCAGTTAGCCATTCTGTGGGTTGCTGTGGGTTGGTTAGTTGGTGGTTTATTAATAGCACCCTGGATTGCCAATAAAGACCACAAATTCCCCTGGTTGGTAGATGTGCTTTGGTTGGCATTAGTAGTAGTAGCAGTAGGCTCGATGATAGGTTTATATATGGGAGCAACAGGTCAGATGCGTGAAACTTGGTTCTGGTTAGGTAACGAAGGACGTGAATTGTTAAACCTGGGACGTGTCTGGGATATCGGCTTGGTTATAGGATTAGTGTTTTGGTTTTTATTAATCATTACACTTATTAAAAAAGC
>JAOZLR010000007.1:23160-24368 GCA_029934735.1 Bacteroidales bacterium | reverse complement strand
GGGAATCCTTCGTGGATATTTTGCGATGAGGTTGTGGTTTGGTGATATGCTATTTTATTAGGAAGTCCTGAAAATTATCTCTGTTGACAAAAAGTATTTCAGGACTATACATATTTATAAATGAAACAGGAAACTTTGCTGTTTTTATCCTGCTCCATTTGAATTCGTAAGCGTAAATTTTACCACCTCTTTCTTCAATGTAGTCAATTTCTTGTTGCTGTTTTGTGCGCCAGAAATATGTGTTCGCCGAAATCCTGTTATAATGTAGAAATTTCATTCTTTCGCTGATAAGGAAATTTTCCCATAAAGCGCCGGTATCCTGCCTTAATGACAACTGATTAAAGTTTGATATAATAGAATTTCTAATGCCATTATCGTAAAAATAAATTTTTCTTGAAGTCTTTATCTCATTTCTTAGATTACGGCTAAAAGACTGTAATCTGAAAATTACAAATGCTTTTTCTAACAATTGGATATAATTGCTAACTGTTGCTTTATCAGCATGCAATAAATTTGATAACCCATTGTAAGATACTTGCGACCCGACCTGCAAAGCTAAAGCCAGTAATAATTTTTCAAGTAGTTCGGGTTTTCTTAACCCTTGATATGCTAACAAATCCTTGTATAAATAACTCCCCGAAATCTGTTTTAATATCTCCTCCTCTTCTCCAGGGTTATCAACAACCTCGGGATACATCCCGAAAACTATTCTTTGCTCAAGCTGTTGTATTGACTGCAAATATCCTAAATGATCCTGAAGCTCGTTCCAACTTACAGGATACAAGGTATATTCCCATTTCCGACCGGTAAGAGGTTCGTTAATTTCATTTGCAAGTTCGAAGGATGATGACCCGCTAACAAGTAACTGCACATTATTGATTTTGTCAATGATTATTTTCAGACTTAAACCGATATTTTTAACTCTTTGAGCCTCATCAATAAAAACAATTTTATTCGAACCGACTATTTGCTTTAGCTTTTCAGTGTTTGCATTTTTCAGTTGTTCTCGGGTTACCGGATCATCACAATCTAAAAGTAGGTAATTACCTTTTTTGGAAAGGATATTTTCAATCAAAGTAGTCTTGCCCGATTGCCTGGGACCTAAAATAATAATGGCCTTTTTTCCATCCAACCGTTTCTTAATAACTATTTCAAGTTTACGTTGTATCATTGTTTAAAGTATTTAATCCCCAAAAGTAATGCTTTTT
>JAOZLR010000007.1:0-23060 GCA_029934735.1 Bacteroidales bacterium | reverse complement strand
TATTTTCAAAAATTGCAGGTATTGATTATTATAATTTCCAAGCGTGGACGCTTGGAACATTAGGGTTAACAATTTCAATAATTATAACTTTTAATAAATGTTATTTCAAAGCGTGGATGCTTGGAACATTGGAGGTTATGTAATAAGTGCCCACGCTTGTTGCCTTGCTGCAAAGAAAAAATCAAAGTTCCGGAATAAATACCATTTTCCCGGAAATACTATGCTTTTCAGTCTGTAATGAGTAAATATATATCCCGGAAGGTACTTTTTGTCTGCGATCATCTGTGCCATCCCATAATACAGACCTTTCCCCTGCAGGTTGTTTCTCATTTATTAGGGTTCTGATTATTTTCCCGGCAAAATCCCTTATTGTAATTGTTACAAATGAATTATTGGAAAGTGTATAGTTGATAACTGTACTTCTGTTGAAAGGGTTAGGAGAATTCCCTTTTAGAGCGATCGTCGGTTTTATATTGTTATCTGTTCCATTTATTGTTAATATTTCCATCATAACATGTCCTGTAGCCTTTTCAGGATTTATACCGGCGAGGTATGATGCAGTAACAGCCATATCTGGAATGTAGCGATTTTGCTGCGAAATGTAGTTCTCCTTTATGTGTGGTCCGATTGCCAGAAGCTCAATGTGTCTGCAACCTTCGCATCCGCAACCGTGCCCCTGAAATCCACCATGCTCATCATCGTGGCGGCCATGGTCATTTGTTACAATCATTGTAGTAGCATCAGCATAAAACGGGTCTGACTGAATTGCATTCCACAACACATCCACAAGGCTGTCGGCAATATGAATTGCCTCAATATAATTTGACCAGATGCCTGAATGACCTTCGTGGTCGACGTCAGCAAAATAGACCCAAAGAAAATGCGGGTGGTGATCTTCCATAACCTGTAAAGCCTGCTCAGCAACCTCCTCATCAGTTTCGCCCACACTATGAAAGGCCGGCCAGTATTCTGGTCCGTAATCAACATCAAAACTCGGAAGCCATAAGCTCTCTATCTCCTTTAAGACATAATAGCAATCCTCGGCAGGGACAATTTTCTGTTTCCTGTAATATTCAAAAATGGAGGGCAGAACAGCATAGTTGGTTTCGTGTCCCTGGTAAATGGTATCATGGACATCTGTCCAGGCTCCGCACCACAATGCCGGTATTGCACGCGAAGTGTATGTGAAATTATCATTATAAAAATTATCAATCATAGCTCCCTCTTCGGCAAGTTCCCACATCTTTGGTGTGTAAGTATGTGTTGGGTCTCCAAAAGTCTCAGTATAGCGAGCACCGTCAATAATAACAATGACAATCTTTTCATTCTCCTGAGAGAAGGAGAAAAAGCTGACTGTTAGAAAAATCAGTAGGAGAACTGTTTTTAACAAATTAATTGCCATTGATTTTTTTTGCGAAGGTAGCAAAGATATTTGAAATATCAAATATTGAATGTAAAGCAGTTAGTAAAATTTTTAGTATTTTACTTTGGATTAGTCAAATACATTTTCTCCAATCTAAATCCGAAAAAGCTAGTAGATATAACTATTTCAGCTAAAACAAGCCATTGTTAGTTTCTTCGGAAAACTTCCCGGCCTTTTATCTTTATTAAAAAATTAATTTTGTCTTTTTTTAAAATTGTGTTTAATAAATTTTTTGCAAATTTTTTTATGATTTTCATATTCATTGCAATCTTTTTTATTCTTGCATTCAAGCATTTAATCATTCAAAACGTTAATCCAATGGAACTAAGGCAAATTGTTGAAGAACAAATCCATCAATTAAAATCTGATAAAAACAACAGCTTCGTAGTAGGCGGTGAAATTATATTCAACAACGGTGAGTGCCAGGTGCTTTCGCAATCGGCTAGGGCTTTTGATTTTTTTATTTCCAGCGAATACGAAGATTCTGAAGTTAAATTGTTTGTTGATTCCAGTAAAATTTTCCATGTTGATAACGGCGATATTTTAGAATGGGGGAAAAATGCATTTTCTGCTTTGCTTCAACTTTCAGATGAATTGAAAAAACTTGATCCTAAAAAGGAAATTCCCCACAAAAAATACTCTCGCAAAGGAATGATAAAAAGGGTTATGAACGAACGCAGGCAAAAAGCTAACAAAGCCGAATACCGTATTGCCTGGGCAGATAATATTTATGGCGATCATATACTGACCAACGAAAACGGTGTGAAGTATAAAATTTTCCTTCGTGATTTTGAAAACGAAACCGGCTATTCCGACAGCATGGATTCGAAGATAAACAAGCTTGGAACAACAAAGCACATTATGTTTGCTTTTAAACAATTAAAGACCAACACTTCAAAATATAGCAGACTTTCAAAAAAATTTCCTTTTATTGAAATTTATCTCGATCCGCTGAACGATTATAAAATTACTTGGTTCTATCCTAATGAACTTACAGATGAAACAAAACTACTTATCTCAAAATATTTCGGTAAAAATTCGGCAATATCTGACGACAAAGTGCTTGATTTTATCAATTTTATTGAGGGAGCAAGGAACTTCAAAGAAATTGTTATCAGGCCCGAAGTGCAGGAGAAGATTGACAGGCTGTATGAAGCCCGGATGCTGGAGAAGATGAGCAGTAGCACCCATTTTGATTATAGCCGTATCAACCTGGATTTATTCGATTACCAGAAAGAAGGTATTGAATTTGCCGTATCACGAAAAGCCTCTATAATTGCTGATGAAATGGGCCTCGGAAAAACCATCCAGGCCATTGCAACGGCCTTATTTAAAAAGGATATGTTCGGGTTTAAACGAACCTTAATTGTTTGCCCTGCATCCATAAAAGAGCAATGGAAAACTGAGATTGAAAAGTTCACTACAGAAAAAGCACTTGTTGTTCAGGGTTTCCCCGATGAACGCATTGAACAGTACAAATCCAACGATTATTTCTTTTTTATAGTCAATTACGAAACAGTACTTCGAGACCATCTTGCCATTAATAAAGCCGGCATTGATTTCCTGATTTTGGATGAAGCCCAGCGGGTAAAAAACTATGCAACCAAAACAGCACAATCGATAAAAAATATTGATAAAAAACATGTAATGGTGATAACTGGTACACCTATCGAAAACAGGTTGATTGATCTGTTCTCAGTTATGGGTGTGCTTGATCCCTGGTTTCTTGGGCCGTTGTGGGAGTTTTCATATCAGTATTGCCTGTTCGATCCTGACCGGCAGAATAAAATTAACGGTTATTATAACCTGAAACATTTAAATGAGAAAGTAAAATCCATTTTGCTCAGAAGGGAGAAGCGGAAAGTTATAGAACAGCTTCCGAATATTCAGCAAGTAGATATACCAGTAGCAATGACTCCCGAACAGGGGGATTATCATGCTTCATTTTCAAGTGGCATTGCAAGAATATTGAGTAAAAAATTTATGACACCTTATGATATGCAACGCATAATGCTTTTACTTGCCAATATGCGAATGGTTTGCAACTCAACTTTCCTCATTGACGGAGAAACTAATTTTTCACCCAAATTAAATGAATTGAAATTTATTTTATTAGAAAAACTTAATATCAAAAATAGTAATCGTAAAATCATCATCTTTTCAGAATGGATAAAAATGCACAAACTCATTGCACGGATGTTGAGAGAGAATGATATTGGATTTGTTGAATTAAACGGACAGGTTCCGGTAAAACTTAGAGGTGAATTGATACGAAAATTTGAAAGTAACGAAGAAAGTAAAATTTTTCTATCTACAGAAGCCGGCGGAGTCGGTTTGAACCTGCAGGTAGCTGATACTGTAATTAATTTCGAACTTCCCTGGAATCCTGCTAAGAAAAACCAGAGGATTGGACGTATAGACAGGCTTGGTCAAAAAAGCAATAAGCTGACAGTTTTAAATTTTATTACCAAAAATTCTATCGAAGTAAGAATTGCCTCTGGGCTTGTATTAAAACAGAATCTTTTTGATAGCGTTCTTAACCGGGGAAATTCAACTGATGTAGTTGATTTTAGTGAAAAAGGAAGATCACAATTCCTTGAGGATTTGAAAGAGATGACAGATGAATTTGAAAAGAATGTTTTGACCGAAAAGCATAAAGAAGCAATTGACAGCATCGAAGAAATAATTGAAAATGAATCTTTAAAACCGGAAACACAAGCATCTGAGGACAGTATTGAAAAAGAAGAAATTTCTGATGAAATTGCTTTAGCAAAAGAAGAACCTGGAAAAACCAAAAAATCTTTAACAAAGGAAAGTTTAGTGGCTGATGAGATGGAACAAGTTTTGAATCAGGGATTGGGTTTTATTACCGGAATATTTAAAATGGCAACGGGTAAAGACCTTGGAGTTGAAAATCAAAAAATTGAAGTAAATAAAGAAACCGGGGAAGTGATAATGAAATTTAAAATGCCGGGATTTTGATTGATTAATAAGAAAATAAAAATGCCCACCGAATTATGGTTGGCATTTTAAATAAATCTTCTAAGGATTTTGTTAGTCTTAACCAGCCTCCATACCCTCAGCACCTGGCAGCATCCCCACAAGCTTCTGTGGATCGTGGATCAGTACCGGGATATGTTGTGGGCAAATCCACATGTTTTTCTCTTGGAAATGTAGTTGTACCAAAGGGATTTCGTTTTCTCCCTTTTTACAAAAAAGGCAATATTTGTCATTTGTTGTACTCATGTTTTTTATGTGTTATTGAATTATTACTGGTATTCATTTGTTAGATAACCGTTAATCTTTTTTATTGAAAAAGGCTTTATATGTAAAACCGCCTAGAATACCACCAACAATAGGTGCTACCCAGAACAACCACAACTGACTCAATGCCCATCCTCCGACAAATAATGCAGGTCCGGTACTTCTTGCAGGGTTTACCGAAGTATTTGTGACAGGAATGCTAATCAGGTGAATAAGGGTAAGTGTTAGTCCGATCGCAAGTCCTGCAAATCCTATTGGTGCGAGTTTATCTGTTGCACCCATAATAATAAAGATAAATATGAAAGTCAGTACGACCTCTATTATCAAAGCTGAAGTCATCGAATAGCCATTCGGTGAATGTTCACCATAACCGTTGGATGCAAATCCATTGTCCAGCGTAAAATCTGTATTGCCACTTGCAATGAGGTAAAGAACACCTGAAGCTACTATTGCACCTATTACCTGAACAATAATGTAAGGTAACAGATCTTTTCCTGAGAATCTTCCGCCTGCCCATAATCCGAATGAAACAGCGGGATTAAAATGTCCGCCGGAAATTGAGCCAACAGCATAAACCATAGTCAATACTGTTAATCCAAATGCTAAAGACACGCCCAGATAGCCAATGCCAACCGAAGGGATACCTGCAGCAAGAACCGCGCTTCCTGTACCGCCAAATACAAGCCAGAATGTACCAAAAAATTCAGCACCAAGTTTTTTTGTTAAATTCATAATGATCTCTTTTAAATTTATTAATAAATGATTTTATATTGGTATTTCATTTCTATCTTGAAATGTTATACAATACGATAACATAAAAAGTATAAAAATGTTTAATAGATAAAAATTTATGTTATTAAGATGTAATTCAGTTTCAATGTTATTATCAAATTCCGGCCATAAATTTTTTCACCCTTGCTTCGTTAACCTGATTAGCAGCTTTACCATCTTTTTTAAAATAACTGCCAACAATGAGACTGTCAATATTTGCAAGGAAAGAAGGCAGATTTTCGGGTGTAGCTCCACTCCCAAGTATAATCGGAAGGTTAGTGTTGTGTCTTACCTCTTCAATATCTTCTGTTTTTGCTTCAGAGCCGGTCAGGTCGCCAGAGACAATAATTGCATCTGCAAGACCTCTTTCGGTAAGGTCTCTGGTTTCAAGTGCAATACTACGGTTGCCCAATTGAGTGGCGTGTTTTACATTCACATCTGCAAAGATCAGAACATCAGATTTTAATGTAGCCCTGAGACGTAATGTCTTATGTGCTTTTCCCTGAATGACTCCCTGGTCTGTTACTGCAGCGCCTGTATGGACATTCACCCTGATAAATTTTGCTCCGGTTGCAACTGCAATTGCCATTGCTGCAGTAGCATCATTTCGTAGTGCATTGACGCCAACAGGACCGGGAAATGCTTTCACAATCTCACGCGTTACAGATGACATAGCTGCAATAGTCTCAGCTGGGAGATTGTCGGGATAAAATGGCATATCCCTGAAATTTTCAACTATTAGCCCGTCGATTTTGTGCTTCTTGAAAATATTTACTTCCGAAAGAGCCGCTTCTATAACATTTTCCATACTGCCCTCATAAAGTGGTGAGCCTGGTAAAGGTTTAAGGTGAATGCAGGCTATAACCGGCTTTTTTGCAGTGAACAGATCAGTGAATTTCATATTAATTCGAGTTATTCTTTGTAATTGAATATTGTCGTTAAAAAATATATGGGAAAACGGCTTTTCTCTCTTTCGGGTAATCCTTAAAATGATTTTTATACCATTTATGATGGTCGTGCGAACGGGGAACCAGGTTAGCAAATGACCAAACAAAGAAAGCAAGCGTTGGCAAACACCAGGTCATTAGTGCGTAGCCACCCCATTCAATAATTTCACCCAGGAAATTTGGGCAGGAGACATATTTGAATAGCCCTTTTTGCGGAATAAAGTATCCCTTTTTGTTGTTGGCTCTTAGCCTGATAAGTTTATTGTCGTGATATTGATTGATAAACATCCCTACTATAAAAAGCACTCCTCCGGCAATAAATCTCCAGTCAGTGAGCCAGGAAAGAGGATAGTCGGAAGCAAGAAAGCCGAACCAGTAACCGTTTATAAATCCGTTAACTACATTAAAAAAGAAACCAGAGGCAACAATAAGTACCGGCATTCTTTTGCCTTTTGTTTTTGTTCTTGAACTATAAATAAATGTTCTGTGGACGTAGTGTAATAACCATAAAATAAAAAAAACCAACACAGGAACACTTTGTATTCCTTCACCTAGAAAAATAAACAGTACAAAAACGACAATAGCTGGAATTTCCATTAGAATCCAACCAGCTTTATTACTGATTGTTGCTCCCCAGGTTTTGTTTGAATGTCTTCCGTAAGGAACAGTAACATTCATCAGTATCGGGAATAGGATTAAAGCAATACCGATCCATCCAAGGACTAAATATCTGAAAGTTTCAAGTGTTATCATTTTACATATAATTATTTTCTTTATACCATTTTAAAGTATCGTCAAGAGTGTCGGATAGTTGACGGGCCGAATATCCAAGCTCTTTCTGTGCTTTTAGGTTCGAGATGTTTTTATTGGATTTTTTTAGGACATCAAGTGAATCATTAGTGTAAAGAGGGTCTTCGTTTGCCAGTTTTGCATAAAGAGTAATAAAAGGAACCCCAAGTTTAGCAATGGAAGTTGGACATACAAATCTAGGTGTTTTGTGCCCGGTGATTTTTGAAACCATTTCCGAAATTTCCTTCAGGCTATGCCAATTACCTGATAATATATATCTTTCTCCTGCTTTGCCTTTTGTGATGGCTGATATTGCAGCATAAGAGATGTCTCTAACATCAACCCAGTTATAACCACCCTGAACAAGCATTGGTAAGTTGTTTTGTGCAATCTTGATAATTGCCTGTCCGAGGTATGATGGTCTGTAATCGCAGGGACCAATTATAGCGCAAGGGTTTAATGTAACTGCATTCAATCCTGCTTTTACGGCCTTAGCAATGAGCTGTTCGCCCTGAGCTTTAGTGGTTTCGTACAGCATTTTGGAAGAGGTTACAAGTGGCCTGGTCTCATCCATTGACTCACTAAGAGGTTCCGAATCAAGAGCATGTACCGAGCTGAAATGTATAAAACGCGATACTCCTGCTTCAAGGCTGCAATCGATAATATTTTGTGTACCACCCACATTGGTACTTATCAAATTCTCGTGATCACTTCCGTTTATCGATATTACGGCTCCGAGATGAATAACAATATCGACATCTTGAACAAGCTTTTTTAGCGAATTCTTATCGAGTAAATTGCCTTTTACTATCTCAATGTCAAGGTCTTTAATCCCGGTGTTATTCTTATGAAACAATGCCTTGATATTGTATCCCAACTTTAGAAGGTCACGACATAGGCAAGACCCTACGTGCCCACTTGCTCCTGTAATTGCTACTCTGTTCATTTATATTGAAGATAAAAATTTGTGTCGGCAAATATAGAATAATTATTTTGTATATTTTTGCTGCTCATACAGTATTGTGTTTTACAGTTTGACTGAGCAGTTATGAGTTTGATTTTTGCAATTGGTTTTAAGCCGGTCAAGATCATTGGTATGACTCCGGTTCCTTATTTACTGACAAAAAATGAGGGACAGAATTATTATGGCATATATAAGCAATTAAATTACAGTGATATAAAAGCTGAATATGTTAAGGAATTTTGGATGTCGAAACTGATTGAACTGGCAGAATCCCTTAAATATGACCGATTGAATAGGTCTTTGAACAAAAAGTTTTCAAAATCCGGCTTTGTTGAGTTTTTTGAACAGGCTGAAAGGCAAACTCAAAAGCATATCCGGAATGTTATTGACCTGAAAAGGGCTGAGATACTTAATATTTGTATGCAACATTCGGTCTTGCTGTTTATGAGAGGAGAAAAACATATCGAAAATATTTATCCCGAACATATTATTAAGTATTCCGAAGAATTGTTGAATGTTACTTTCGGATTTGAAAAGAAAGAGGGTTTATTGTATTACCGTCTGAAAGTATCCGGAGCTGATGAAGTGTTGGATATTACCGCACCCGAAACTTTTGTTTTAACGAATAAGCAGCCTGCAATTATTTATAAAGGAACAATTTATAGGTTTGATAACCAGAATCTAAATGGTAATAAAATAAAACCGTTCCTGAAAAAGAAAGAAATAGTAGTTGATGAAAAACTGCAGAAAGATTTCTTCAGAAAATTTATTAGACCTGTCGTTACAAAGTTTGAATATGATATCACAGGATTTGACTTGATCAAGGTTAAACCGGAAATAAAACCGCAATTGGTTATTGAGAAGATGTTCTTCGGGAATATTATTCTGACTCCGGTTTTTTTATATGGAGATTATAAAGTTGCGTTTTATAAAGAGCAAAGTTTATATGTTAATGTTAAAGAAGATAAAGATGAGTATTATCTTGAAAGTGTCATTAGAGACCGGGAGTTTGAAAACGGATTGCTTGAGCAACTGATACACGTAGGCCTTAAAAAAGAAGAAAAGTACTTTTATATTGATAAACAACTGAATGATAAGTATTTATTTTTTGAAAAACTTTTATCAATTATTTCTGAGGTTGAACGGTTGGGATTTGAAGTTGTAAATTATCTTTTTGAAGGAGAAGTGACTTATGAAATCCCGAAAATTGAGTATAAAACAGGTAAGAAACAGGACTGGTTCGATTTGCAAATAATTATTTCAGTTGGTAAGCATAAGATCAGGTTTCAGGAATTAAAGAACCATATTATTAACAGAATACCCGAATATGTTTTCCCTGATGGCACTATTTTCATTATTCCGGATGCCTGGTTTGCAGAGCTGTATCCTTTTGCAGTAAGAACCGGCGATGAAAGTACCAGAATACATTCGTCACAGTTAAGATTACTGAAAGACAACAAATTAATTCCTCCAGATGAAACGGTCACCGAGGCATTGAAATCACTCGAAATTCCGATTTTACAGGAGTTGCCGGTGGCTTTAAAAGCAAATCTTCGTGATTATCAGAAAACAGGTTTTTACAGTATTTATAATCTTACACAAAAAGGTTTTGGAGTTTGTCTTGCTGATGATATGGGTCTTGGGAAAACTTTACAGGTGATAACTGTTTTGCAAAAGTATTTTGAAAATAAAAAATTCCAAAATGCTGATATTAAAAATGTTGAAAAGCAGCTTTCATTATTCGATTTTAATGATGCTATGGAAGAAAGCCCTGATGGCGAAACAAAATCCACATTGATAATTGTACCCAAATCATTGGTATATAACTGGATTGAAGAGTTGAAAAGGTTTGCACCGGAATTAACCTGGTTTGTATTTCAGAACAAAGAGAGGCTGGCTAATCTGAAAGATAAAATGAACAGGGTTCATATTATCCTGGCAACTTATGGTGTAGTGAGGCAGGATATTGAGGATTTGAAATCATTTGATTTCGGATATCTCATAATTGATGAAAGTCAGGCGATAAAAAATCCGAAGTCAAAAATATTTATGGCTGTAACATCTTTGCAGTCGGATTATAGAATAAGTATGACAGGAACTCCGATTGAAAACAGTCTGTATGACTTGTGGGCGCAGATGAGTTTTTCGAACCGGAATTTGCTGGGAGATTTAAACTATTTTGAAAGTGTTTACGTGCGACCGATTGTTAAAGAGCAGGATGAAATCAGGGAAGGGGAACTTAGAAATCTAGTTAAACCTTTTATTTTGAGGCGACTGAAAAAGGATGTTGCGCGTGAACTTCCCGAAAAGATAGAGCAGGTTATTTACTGTACTATGGAGGATAAACAGGCTGAGGTATATGAAACTGAAAAGTCGGCTGTCAGGAACCGGATTTTGAGTGGCGAAATAAAAAGAACAAATTTTATTGAAGTGCTTGCAGTTTTGAACAGGTTAAGGCAAATTGCAATTCACCCTGTTTTGCTGAAAGAATACGGAGATGATTTTCATTCAGGGAAATTTGAAGCAATTGTCAGTGTTATGGAAAACCTGTTAAACGAGGGGCATAAGTTTCTTGTGTTTTCCTCTTTTGTTAAGCATCTGAAACTGTTTGAAAAATATTTTATTGAGAATGAAATCCTTTTTTCAATGCTGACAGGTAGTGATAATAAGAGAAAAGAGATTGTGGAAAGGTATCAGACCGATGAAAAAATAAAGCCTTTCTTAATTTCTGTCAAAGCCGGTGGTGTGGGACTTAATATAACGGCAGCAACTTATGTCCTGATTATTGATCCCTGGTGGAATCCGTTTGTCGAACAGCAGGCAATTGACCGTACGCACAGAATAGGCCAGACAAAAAATGTCAATGTTTATAAGTTTATCACAAAAAATACTGTTGAGGAAAAGATACTGAATCTGCAAAAAACAAAACTTAAGCTTAGCGAATCGTTCATTGATTCCGGGGCTACATCAAAACTGATAGTGAACAAAATTGAAGAATTGTTGAATTAAAATCTGGAAAAGAAATATGTAAAACCTAAAAAGAGGCTTGCCTGGTTGAATTTGGCTTTTGCAGAATAATCACGGACTCCATAAAGATTATTATCTACTGATGGCGAAGACAGGTTCACATACTGTTTGATATTATTCTTAACCCCGAATGTATAACTTCCTCCAAGACTCATGTCGAATTTCTCCCAACTCCATACAACACCACCGGTAAGATGATAAAGATTCCAATAGGTCTGACCAGGATAAAACTCCTGAGTAACATCTATGCTTTTTTTATTTAGATAGTTAAAATCCGTTTTGAATCCTAGTAATACCTCCAACTTTTCAGAAACCCGGCGTCTTATGGAAACAGCAATGTTTACAAGGAACTTATTCGCAAGAACCATATTTGTAAAGCTGCCAATGTCAGGAGTTTCTGAGGGGATGTCCAGATCGGTAATCTCCTCGGGAATTAATATCTTGTATTTGTTAATTGGCGCAAAAAATGATATTTTTCCATAGGCAAAAGTCACTGAATCAATGGGATATTCAATCCCAAGATCAAGCGTCAAGGGTGATTTGAATACTGAATGTACTTTATCCTCCCAGTAAGATGCCTTAATGGGTAGGGTGTCATTTACACTAAATGGGTTATATAGATAATAATTTCTCTTAAGATCTGAGCTAGCCAGAAATTTTATATTGATCCGTGGTGTTGTCAGGTTAACTCCAAATCTGAATTTGTTGTAACTCCAGGTGGCTCCTACTAAGAATAACAATCCCGCATTCCGATAGATCATATTACTTTGCTCAAAAGTATTACTTATTACCTCAAGGTTTATGGAATCAACATTGGTGATATAAACATCAGCCGATTTGGTTAACAGCATCTCCTGATCTCTGAATGTTCCAAAAGCGGAAAACCCGATCCCAAGATTATTATTGACTTTTTTGCCATATCCAAAACCAACCCAGGTTTCTTTAATTCTGCTTGTGTATGAATATGAGCCGATATATAACTCGTCACCCGGTATTTCAGAAAGTATATCATATTTCATTGTGGTTCTGTAATTTGTATTGATGTATGTGGAATGTCGGTTTAGTGAAGCTAAGGTTAAAGATATGGGAAGCTTTGGTACTTTTTGCACAAATGAAACGATTTGTGGTTGTGAACTTAGCGTGTTCGATCTTAGATCAAAATCAGTACCTGCTCCATTTTCAATATTTAGTGCACTATAATAATAACCATTGCTTGATACTGACAGGCTCGAATTGGTAATATTTGCAAGGCCTCCAGGGTTGTAGAAAATGGCACTGTTATCACTGATGTTGGCTGTTATTGCTCCGGCAAGCATTGTTGAACGTGCTCCCACCCCATCCATCCAATAGTTAAACTCCTGTGAATATAACGCAAATGGAATAGAAAAAAAGAGAAAAATTAAATATTTAAAATTTTGCACAAAAAAATAATTTTGTCAAAAGTAACAATTTTAATAAATATTTTTTCATCAATTATTAACATTGAGAAAAGGCCGTTAATGTTTTTCTAATTTTGTCACCAATTTAGTAACGCGATTTTGATATCCCGAATGAAGATAGTTGCAGATGATAGAATACCATTTTTAAAAGGTGTTTTTGAGCCTTTTGCCCGGGTTGTTTACCTGCCGGGAAAACAGATATGTAAGGGAGAGTTATTAGATGCTGATGTTTTGATAACAAGGTCTGTAACCAAGTGTGATGCAGCATTGCTTGATGGTACTTCTGTGAAGTTGATTGCCACAGCAACGATTGGAGATGATCATATTGATAAGATTTTTTGCAAAAAGAATGGAATTACTGTTGCAACAGCCACGGGTTGTAATGCATCAGCTGTAGAACAGTACATAACTTCGGCATTGCTTATTTTGGCCGAGAAAAAGCAGTTTAGCATTAAGGGATTGAAACTTGGAGTTGTTGGAGTTGGAAATGTAGGGTCAAGAGTTAAAAATGTTGCAGAATTGCTGGGAATGAAAACTTTGCTTAACGACCCGCCAAGAGTTGAGATAGAAGGGAAGAGCGGATTTGTTGATTTGGATGAGCTTTTGGAAGAATCGGATTTAATTACTTTACACGTTCCTTTAACTTTTGACGGTAATTATCCGACATATCATCTTGCTGATGATATTTTTTTTTCAAAGATTAAAAAGCCGGTTGTATTTATAAACTCTTCAAGAGGAAAGGTTGTTGAGACTACTGCTTTAAAAAATGCAATTAAAAATGGGAAAATTAGGGCATCGGTCATTGACGTTTGGGAGAATGAGCCGGATATAGATTTGGAATTGTTGGATGTGATTGATATCGCGACTTCCCACATTGCAGGGTATTCGCTTGAAGGAAAGGCCAGGGCAACACAAATGACAGTTGAGACTGTTTCAAAATGTTTTGGATTTAGGATTGGAAATTGGTTGCCTCATATGGATGAAGAACAGGAATTTATTGAAATTGATTGTACTGGTCTGGATGAACAAAACATACTTTTTAATACTGTTATCCGGTCTTATGATATTTTGAAAGATGATGAGATGTTAAGGAAAATACCGGAAAATTTTGAACTACTGCGCAGCGATTATAATTTCAGAAGGGAATATAGCTTTTATAAGGCTAAACTGGAAAATTGCAAAAAAGGTATAAAGGGAAAGCTGAAAGAAATAGGTTTTAAGGTTGTTAATTAGAATAGGATGTGCGATAACCGAGTGGAAGATTGTCGCATATAATTAAAAACGAAATTAGAGAAAAGTTTAATTATTAATTTTTATAAAAGTATGGATAATAAAATCATAAACAGAGCAGCTGATAATATTCGCATTCTTACGGTTGCTATGGTTGAAAAATCAAAATCAGGTCATCCGGGTGGTGCAATGGGTGGAGCTGACTTTATTAATATTCTTTATTCTGAGTTTTTGAATTTTGATTCACAGGATATGAATTTCCCATTTCGTGATCGTTTTTTCCTTGATCCGGGTCATATGTCGCCAATGCTTTATAGCGTTCTGGCTATGGTTGGTACATATTCGATGGAAGATCTGAAAAATTTCAGGCAGTGGGGTAGTGTCACTCCTGGTCATCCCGAGTTAGATGTCAAGCGTGGAGTAGAGAATACATCAGGGCCCTTGGGGCAGGGCCATGCTATGGCTATTGGTGCTGCTATTGCAGAGCGATTTTTTGCAACACGATTTGGAGAGTGGATGGCACATAAGACTTATGCATTCATCTCAGATGGCGGAATTCAAGAGGAGATATCGCAGGGTGCCGGTCGGATAGCAGGTTATCTCGGGTTGAGCAACCTTGTAATGTTTTACGATTCAAATGATATTCAGCTTTCAACAGAAGTTGATGAAGTTAGTGCCGAAAATACAGCAATGAAATATGAATCGTGGGGATGGCGCGTGGTTACAATTAATGGAAATGATCCTGATGAGCTTCGCGGAGCTCTTATGAAGGCAAACAGCGAAACTAAAAAACCGTTTCTGATAATTGGTAAAACAATTATGGGAAAAGGAGCAGTTACAGGAGCCGGCGAGAGTTTTGAACATCAGGTTTCCACTCACGGCCAACCAATAAGCAATGCAGGTGCTTCGGCTGAGAAAACCATACTTAACCTTGGTGGTGATCCTGATAATCCATTTGTTATTTTTTCTGAGGTAAGGGAGTTGTACGAAAAGGTTAAAGAAGGTAATTTGAAAACTATTGCTGCCAAAAGGACGAAATATGAAGAATGGCAAAAGGAAAATCCGGAGCTTGCTAAAAAGCTTAATGGTTTTCTGAATGGAGATATTCCTGAAATTGACTTCTCGAAAATTGGTCTGAAACCCAATATTGCCACAAGAGCTGCTTCGAGTGCTGTACTTGCCGAATTTGCCCGTAAGGTCGAAAATATGGTGGTTATTTCCGCTGACCTTTCAAATAGTGATAAAACAGACGGTTTTCTGAAAAACTCTAAACCTTTTACAACCGGAGATTTCAGCGGAGCCTTTCTGAATGCAGGAGTTTCCGAGCTTTCGATGGCTGCCATTTCAAATGGAATGGCTTTACATAATATTATTCCGGTTTGTGGTACTTTCTTTGTATTTTCTGATTATATGAAACCTGCAGTCAGGATGGCTGCTCTGATGGAACTTCCGGTTAAATATGTATGGACACACGATTCATTTAGGGTGGGCGAGGACGGACCTACTCATCAGCCCGTTGAACAGGAGGCACAGATAAGATTGATGGAGAAACTGAAGAATCATTCCGGAGAAAACAGCGTCCTCGTACTTCGTCCTGCGGATGCGACGGAAGCAGTTGTCAGTTGGAAGATGGCACTTGAAAACAGAAGAACACCAACTGCATTAATCTTATCACGGCAGGGAATAAAAGATTTACCTGTTAAACCGGGTTCCGATAGGTTTGCTGATGCAATGCAATCATACAAAGGTGCTTACATTGTTCAAGATTCAGAGTCGAAGCCAGATATTATCCTTATTGCAGACGGTTCGGAAGTCGCAACACTCATCGAAGGTGCTAACATTTTAAAAGAGAAAAATAATCTGAATGTCAGGGTTGTTTCAGTTATTTCAGAGGGATTGTTCAGACAACAAAGTAATGATTATCAGGAGCAAATTCTTCCTGCAGATGTGCCCCGCTTCGGCCTTACAGCCGGCATTCCCGTTACCCTTGAAGGACTAGTGGGTTGTAACGGAAAGGTTGTGGGAATGGACCATTTTGGATATTCCGCACCTTACAATGTTCTTGATGAAAAATTTGGTTTCTCGGGTGAGGATGTTTTTCACAGGGTTGTTGAGTTTTTGGGGTTGTGAAACAGATACAACAAAGCCTGAGTTAATTGCATCTAATCATCTATGATGTCGTTTATAGTGTAAATATTTTCATTTTTAAATAAATACTTGTGTTTAATTAAAAAGTATTATCTTTGCACCGCTTTTATCGAGCGGAGATTGAGAGGTGTTTCGACACCAAATAAATAGGGAATAGGTGATGAGGGGGCTTGATGCCCCTCTTTTATTAGGCAAAAATGATAACTGAAAAAAAGGTTGAAGATATTTTGGAAGATGTGTTTCAGGGAACTGACAGGTTTCTTGTAAGCCTGAGTGTTAGTAATGGAAACCTGATAAATGTATTCGTTGATAGTGACACAAATATTACCATTGAGGATTGTGTTAAAATCAGCAGATTTATTGAATCGGAGCTGGATAGGGAAATTGAGGATTTTGAACTGAGAGTTTCGTCACCAGGGCTTGATCAACCGTTCAAAATGTTGAGGCAATATAAAAAATATGTTGGTAAAGAGATAGCAGTTATTGTTGAAAATGGGAAAAAGCATATTGGCGTCTTGCTTTCGGTGACTGATGACGATTTGGAACTTGAGGAGAGAAAGGGGAAAAAAGGAAAGGAAAAAGTAATTGAAAAGTATTTATTTAATGATATAATTGAGGGGAAACCCATCATTTCATTTAAAAAGTAATTGAAATATAGATTAAGAATAAAATGGAAAACATTAATTTAGTTGAAACTTTTTCAGAATTTAAAGAATTCAAAAACATCGAGAGAGAAACGATGATGCGTATTCTTGAGGATGTGTTTGAATATATGCTTGTTAAGAAGTATGGAACGGCTGATAATATTGATATTATTGTAAATATTGATAAGGGTGACCTTGAGATCTGGCGGTTTAGAGAGATTGTGGAAGATGGAGAAATTGAAGATGAAAATCTCCATATCGCCTATTCTGAGGCTGTGAAAATTGAGCCTGACTTTGAGGTGGGTGAAGAGGTTTCGGAGGAGATCAAGCTTGGGGATTTTGGAAGACGAGAAATACTTACTATTCGTCAGACTCTTGTTGCCAAGATTCAGGAGTATGAAAAGGATAATATCTATAAGAAATATAAGGACAAGATTGGCGATATAATTACCGGTGAGGTTTATCAGGTTTGGAAAAAGGAGATGATGATTCTCGATGATGAAGATATTGAGCTAATTCTTCCCAAGTCGGAACAGATACCAAGTGACTTTTATAGAAAAGGTGATACCATCAGAGCGGTTGTATCTAAGGTTGAGATGCGAAATAATGGCCCGGCCATTATACTATCAAGAACATCTCCTATATTCCTTGAACGTTTATTCGAGCAAGAGGTGCCTGAGATTTATGACGGTCTTATTACAATAAAGAATATTGTAAGGGTTCCGGGTGAAAGAGCTAAAATTGCAGTTGAATCTTATGATGACAGGATTGATCCGGTTGGCGCTTGTGTTGGAATGAAAGGTTCAAGAATTCATGGTATTGTCAGGGAATTGAAAAATGAAAACATTGATGTTATCAATTTTACAAATAATCCGGAATTGTATATTCAAAGGGCTTTGAATCCTGCAAAGATATCTTCAATAAAGATTAGGGAAGATGATAAAAAAGCAGATGTCTATCTTAGGCCTGATCAGGTTTCGCTTGCAATTGGTAAAGGCGGTTTTAATATTAAGCTTGCAGGAAAACTAACAGGCTATGAGATTGATGTTTACAGAGAAGCCTCGGGTGACAGCGAAGATGTTGATCTGTCCGAATTTTCAGATGAAATTGACAAGTGGATTATTGACGAATTCAAAGCAATTGGTTGCGATACGGCAAGAAGTGTTTTGGAAATAGGTGTTGAAGACCTTGTGAAACGTACCGACCTGGAGGAGGAGACGGTTAAAGAAGTTACCAGGATTTTAAAAGAAGAGTTTGAGTAGTATTATTATTAGTATTGAAGAGTGTTTTTTACCCGAAAGCAATACTCTTTTGTATGTGATATATATTTAGTAAAATTATTTAATTTAGCGGGTTTAAACATTATCAGTTTATATGGCAGTAAAAGGGAAACCAACACGGTTAGGCAAGGCAGCAAGAGACTTTAACGTTGGTACAAGTACCATTGTTGAGTTCCTCTCGAAAAAGGGTTTTGATATTGAAACGAACCCTAATGCCAAACTTACGCCTGAAATGTTTGAGTTTGTGGAAAAGGAGTACCAAACTCAAAAAGCAGTAAAAGAGGAGGCTGAAAAAATCGGGCTTCACTATTCTGACAGGCGTACTATTACCATAGAAGAAAAGATAGCGGAAAAGAAAAGGGGTGAAGAAGAGGATGTTGAGCTTGAAATTGAAGAAGAGGTAATGATTACGGATACTTCTATGAAAAAGGAAGTCGTAAAACCGGTTCCAGTAGAAGCTGTAAAGCCGGATAAGCCAGAACCCGAGCCTGTTATCAAACAGGAAAAGGAAGTTGTTTCTGAAGATAAAATCGAAGAATCCAAAGAAAATGAGGTTGAAAAACCAGATTCTGAAAGCTCTCAGGAAGTAGAATCGGAGGAGAAGGTTGCTGATCTGGAAGTAGAAGAGAAGAAAGAAATTGAGGAAGCTGAAGAAACTGTAGAGGATGAAGAAATTGAAGCAGGTGTTCCCAGGGTTGTCGGTAAAATAGATTTGGGTAGCCTAAATCAAAAAACAAAACCCAAAAGAAAGACATCGGCGGAGAAAAAGAAAGAGAGAGAGGGGCGTAAAGTTCAACTTCCGGATAAAAAGAAAGTTGCAACAAAGAAAGTAAACGAGGTTGAAGATAAAAAAAATGTTGAGAAGAAGGTAGAAAAGCCTGAAACCAAAGTTAAATCTAAACCTGAACCTGTTGAAGAGCTTAAGCCTGTAAAAGAGAAAAAACAGGATGAAAAAGATGAGAATTTTATAAAAACAAAATTCCAAAAACTTGAAGGCCCGACTATCCTTGGAAAAGTTGAACTTCCTCCGGAAAAGAAGAAGAGTGATAAAAAACCTGTTGCTACATCAAGGGATGCTGAAGGTACAAGAAAAAAGAGAAAAAGAAAAAGAATTAGAAAACAGACTAATCTGGTTAAGCCAAAAGACGGAGCACCAAAAACAGGAGATAATAAGCCGAAAACTGCAAGGGACAAAAAAGGGAGGACGAGGAGGCATAGGCCTGAAGTGTCAGAAGAGGATGTTCAAAAGCAAATTAAAGAGACTCTTGCAAAGCTTACCGGTGGTGGAAAATCAAAAGCTGCCAAGTATAGAAGAGAAAAAAGACATAACGTAAGCGAAGCGAAACAAAAAGAGATAGAACAGCAGGAAAAAGAGAAGAATCTTATCAAGGTCACAGAGTTTGTTACTGCTAACGAACTGGCTTCTATGATGGATGTTTCCGTAACTGATGTAATATCTACCTGTATGTCTCTCGGACTGTTCGTTTCAATAAACCAAAGGCTTGATGCTGAAACCCTTACTCTTGTTGCCGATGAGTTTGGATATACAGTTGAGTTCGTTAGTGTTGACGTTCAGGAAGCTATCCACGTTGCAGATGAAGAAGATGACCCTGAAAATCTTGTTGCACGCCCTCCGATAGTTACGGTTATGGGCCACGTTGACCATGGTAAAACCAAACTTCTTGACTTTATTAGAAGTGCTAATGTTGTTGCCGGAGAAGCCGGTGGAATAACACAGCATATCGGTGCTTATGAGGTTACATTGAAAAATGGAAATAACTTAACTTTTCTTGATACTCCCGGCCACGAAGCTTTTACGGCTATGCGTGCCAGGGGAGCACAGGTAACTGATATTGCAATCATTGTTATTGCTGCTGACGATGACGTTATGCCTCAGACTAAAGAAGCAATAAATCATGCTCAGGCTGCCGGTGTGCCATTAGTATTTGCAATTAATAAGATTGATAAGCCAAATGCGAATCCTGAAAAAATAAAAGAGGAGCTTTCCAAAATGAACATCCTTGTTGAGGATTGGGGTGGTAAATACCAAAGTCAGGAAATTTCTGCTAAGCAGGGAATTGGAATAGATGAACTTCTTGAAAAAGTCATGCTCGAAGCTGAACTTCTTGAGCTGAAGGCAAACCCGAATAGATCTGCAAACGGAAGTGTGATTGAAAGTGCACTTGATAAAGGAAGGGGATATGTTGTTAAACTTCTTGTGCTGGATGGGACTCTGAATGCTGGTGATGTTGTTATTGCCGGCGCAATGTTTGGAAAAGTGAAGGCAATGTTTAACGAAAGGAATAAGTTAATAAAAATGGCAGGCCCGTCTACTCCTGTTCTTATGCTTGGACTCAGCGGTGCACCTCAGGCAGGTGATGTTTTTAATGTGATACAAGATGAAAAGGAAGCGCGATCTATTGCTACTAAACGTATGCAACTCCAACGCGAGCAAGGGCTGCGTACTCAAAAGCATGTTACTCTCGATGAAATTGGAAGAAGACTTGCTATTGGTGACTTCCAGGAGCTGAATATAATTGTCAAGGGTGATGTGGATGGTTCGGTTGAGGCTTTATCTGATTCATTGCTGAAACTTGGGAATGAAGAGATTCAGGTGAATGTTATTCATAAATCGGTTGGTCAGATTTCTGAATCAGATGTCTTGCTTGCTTCTGCCTCTGACGCCATTATCATAGGATTCCAGGTGAGACCTTCTGTAGGAGCCCGAAAACTTGCAGAAAAGGAGCAAATAGATATCAGGTTATATTCAATTATTTACCAGGCAATTGAAAATGTTAAAGATGCTATACTCGGAATGCTTGCTCCAAAAATGGAGGAAAAAATTATTTGTAATGTAGAGATCAGGGAAATATTTAAAATTTCAAAGGTTGGAACAATTGCCGGTTGTATGGTTCTTGATGGTACAATAACCAGAAATACAAGAGTCAGAGTTATTCGTGATGGAATTGTTGCCTTTTCTGGTACGCTTGGTTCATTGAAACGATTTAAAGATGACGTTAAAGAGGTTAAGTCAGGATATGAGTGCGGGCTGAATATTGATAATTTCAATGATATTAAAGTTGGCGATATTGTTGAAGGGTATGAAGAGGTTGAAGTAAAGCGTCAGATTTAATTAGCAGTTGCTGTAATAGGATGATTTTTAAATAGCTGAAAAATGAAAAAGTATTCTGTAATTGTTGGTTCCGGAAGTTATATTCCGACAGTTGTTGTTAAAAATGAGGAATTTCTTAAAAACGAATTTTTTGATTCGTCAGGTGTTAAGTTAGACATTCCAAATGAGGTGATAATTGAAAAGTTTGAGAAGATTACAGGTATTAAGGAAAGAAGACATGTTACTGATGATTTGGTGACTTCTCAAATATCGACTTTTGCCGCTGAAGAGGCACTTAATTCTTCAGGAATAGACAAGGAATCATTAGATTATATTATTGTTGCACACAATTTTGGTGATGTTAAAAAGGGAACTACCATCCCTGATTTTGTGCCCAGTATTGCTGCCAGAGTTAAAAAAGGACTTGGTATTGAGAATCCTTTCACTATTGCTTTTGATATTCCTTTTGGTTGCCCGGGTTGGGTACAGGGTTCAATCCTGGCAGACTATTATATAAAGTCAGGAGATGCCAAAAGAATCTTGGTTATTGGTTCCGATACTCTTTCACGCATATCTGATCCTCATGATCGCGATTCAATGATCTATGCAGACGGTGCAGGTGCCGTAATTTTTGAAGCAGTTGAAAGTGATAAGCCCGTTGGTATTTTATCGCATACTACAAGGTCTGATACATTGAATCATGCAAAGTTAATGTGGATGGCTGCGTCGTTTAATAAAGACTATAAAGGAAGAGATCTGTTTATAAAAATGAATGGTCACCGATTATACGATTATGCTCTCACAAATGTTGCTCCGTTGGTGAAAGCAACAATTGAAAAGGCAGGATTAACCCTTAAAGATATTAATAAAGTTTTTATTCATCAGGCCAATGATAAGATGGATGTTGAGATGCTTAAAAGGGTCTTTAAACTTTATGATGAGCCAAAAGTCGATTTTGGTGTTATGCCAATGACAATAAGCTGGCTTGGAAATAGCTCTGTGGCAACGGTCCCGACAATTTACGACCTTGTTGTTAGAGGTAAAATGGAAGGCCATTCATTTAAAAAAGATGATTATGCGGTCTTTGTTTCGGTTGGTGCTGGCATGAATATCAATACATTTGCTTATAAGGCAGTGTGATAACTATTTTTCCACCCACTGATCTTCAGGCAGATCCTTTAATTCAAGCATTCTGAAAATGAAAGCATTCATAACGAGCTTGCCTCCTCGATAAACAGGAATAGTATCGGCAGGCTCAATCCGTTCAAAATAATTATGATAAACCGTGTCAGCATGATAGAAATCGTGACTGGTTGTTATGTAATAGGCATCCATATCCAAATGGAATCCACCCCTGTTTCTGTTAATAGTTGCATATTTGTGAATACTGTATAATGGACCAATTGCAAGAACTTTAATGTGATTTGGGCGGGCAACATAATAGTCAATGTTGGCTAAAGGAAACCATCGGTATGAAATAATCACCGCATCAGCCCCTATTTTGCCCGTTTTAATATCTTTTTTGTACAACTTTGTGAATCCCTCATTAATCTGTTTCCATCCATAAATGTCAAGGGAAACATCTTTATTCCCTATTTGGGAAAATTTTGCCGTTATGGGACTTTGGTTCCAAATCAGGCCATAATTGATTTGTGAATAACCGGCAACAAGAACAACAAAAAGCAGAATTATGGCGTATTTAATTAGCTTTGGAAACAAAATATTTTTTGATTTTACAGTTTCTCTGATAAATGGAGCGGCAATAAAAATTAATGTTGTATATCCGGGGCCTGTCCAGTGTGGTAATGTTCTTCTAAAAAATGAAAGGAATATAAAAGTTCCAATTAATGGTAGGCCGGTTAATGCAATTATTCTGAAACTTTCTTTCGATAAATAATACCTTTTATTAACAATGAAGACCCAAAGAGCTATGTATATAATAATGAAATTTACAGGATTATTATAGAAAAACTCGCCCATAATCTCCATTAAAAAATAGTCGGGGCGGAATCCGGAATTCAG
>JAOZLR010000475.1 GCA_029934735.1 Bacteroidales bacterium | reverse complement strand
TGACTAAGCGATGACACGGGAGGAGGGAAGTCATCTGTTGGCTGAAGAGAAAGAGGTTTCGACTTCGCTCAACCTGACTTTTTTACGATTTACGACCGGTAACCTTTGAGGTGGAAGCCGGCCTTGTGGGCGAAACTCCTCAAAGGTTGAAATGAGGAATCGTCTGAATTAGTAAACCGGTTAAATTGGTAGCAATAAAGTTTCGGATTATCCCTATTACAGGCAGGCGCTAAAATCCGGAACAGCCCGGAAAAAAGTAAAAAAATTGAACTCACCCCCCTGCTCCTCTCTAGAAAATAGAGAGGGGTGATACATTGTGGAAAGTAAAATTTTCGTGAAAAATAAAATAGTTGATTGTGTAAACTCTCCTCTGTTGCAGGGGTTAGGGGCTCGAATTTACCGGCCTTCACCCAAAAGGTTTTGCCGACTGGAGACAGTGGTCTAACAAATAATCACCGGTTGAAAAAAAAGATTATTTTTGCAAGCCTCATTTAATTCATATCATTGGATTTATTAAAATGAATCGGGCTGAAAAACGACATATCAGAGAGCGAAAGCGCAAGCTGAAAAAGCAGCGGAAGGAGTATTTGCGTAAGGAGAAGGCATCAGTTAAAAGGCAAAAGCGTGAGCTGAGGGAGGAGGTTCGCCCTATGAAAAGAAGGATCCGCAGGGAAAAAGCAAAAGCATTTAAAAAAAGTGTTATCGGGTTTTTAAAAAATCCGATTCCTCGAAAGAAAGTCAGTGAGTCGGAGAGGATATTGCGCAACCAGGTTAGAAAAGATGTCAGGCATTATACTATTATGAAGATTGTTAATTTGCCTGGGAAAATAGTTAAAGATGTCCGCCTCTATTATAAAGTCAGGAAGCTTTGGATTACAAATTTTTTGATGGGTGTTTCTGAGAATATAAGCCATTTTAAGTATGCATTCAGAGCAAAAGAGTTGCGAAACGCTTATTTAACTGTTGCTATTAATTCAACATTAATGTTTGTTTTGGCTTTTATGTTGTCTTATATTGTTAATCAGTTAGTTGCTGTTTATACTGCCAAAATATTAAACATTCCGTCAGAGCTGTTTTCTTACAGGATTTACTGGCCATTATATACGTACTCATCTCTCTACTCAAGACAGGTGCTGGTCTTGATTTTTGGGATGGGGCCTTTTGTTAGCTTTTTATTGGGAATTTTGTTTTACAGATTGTTTATTGTTGTCCGATACCAATCCATCTATCTGAAGACCTTTTTTCTTTGGACTTCGATAAGCTCTTTTGTTTTATTTTTCGGAGCCTATATCTCGGGGGCAGTAACACGTACCGGGTTTATTTACGCCTCTGAATGGTTGTTTATGAATAATATGTTTGATGTAGTGGAAATTATTTTTATTACACTATCTGTAATTGCTTTAATTATCATTGGTTTTATAATGACCAAAGCTTTTTTGGAGTCTTCGCACAGTCGCGCACTAATAGAGCCAAGAATCAGGGTGTTATATATCTTAAGTGCTGTTGTTTTTCCGGTAATAGTTGGAATTTTTATTCTTATTGTTATAAATTTCCCCAATAATCCGGTAGAACTCTTATTACTTTTTATGTCACCTTTATTAATATCAATTGTAATGCTTTTCAGGTATAATGCGATATCGTTGCAAAATATAACGATAATGAAGATTGATAAAGAGTATCGTATCAGCCTGTTTGTCATAATTTTGCTTATTGTTCTAATAGCCTTTTTCAGAATAGTTTTATTTAAAGGAGTTACATTCGGATAATGGATGAGAAGCTAGAGAATTACATTATTAATCATACATCTGCTGAGGCAAAACTGCTTAAGAAACTAAATCGTGAGACGCATGTTAAAGTTCTGTTTCCACGGATGATGTCCGGACATTTGCAGGGAAAATTTCTGGAGATGGTTAGCTGGATGATACGCCCGAAAAGAATTCTGGAAATCGGGACATATACCGGCTATTCTGCATTATGCCTGGCGAGTGGCCTTTCTGAAAACGGGTTAATTCATACAATTGAAATAGATCCGGAGCTTGAGGATTTTATTATGAAGTATGTCGAAAAAGCAGGACTCACTAATAGAGTAAAACTTCATATCGGAAATGCTATTGACATTATACCTCATCTAAATGAAAGTTTTGATCTCGTTTTTATTGATGCTGATAAGGAGAATTACCTTAATTATTACAATTTGATATTTGATAAAGTCAGAAAGGGAGGATTTATTCTTGCCGATAATGCTTTATGGGATGGTAAAGTGATAAAGACTGAACAAAAAATGGATAAAGAAACTTCCGGGATTATAGAGTTTAATGATTTTGTTCAGGATGATAAAAGGGTTGAGAATGTGTTGTTGCCGTTTAGGGATGGTGTGATGGTCGTGAGGAAGAATTAGCACGAGGGAGCGTGTGGGCTAAATGGAGAGGGAGAGAGTGGGTGAGGGGGCGAAAATGATTTACGATTTACGAATGCGAATTTGGAAATTCGTCAGACCACTGCGCACGGGCAGGCGTAATATTCGTCAGACCACTGCGCACAGGCAAGCG
>JAOZLR010000474.1 GCA_029934735.1 Bacteroidales bacterium | reverse complement strand
TAATAACTGTTTTAATTGCAGGAGCAATGATAACTATGTTTTCCTGCACTAAAGATAAGAGTGAAATAACCACACAAAATGAATCTAACGATTGCCCTTCCTGTAAAACAGGAATAGAGCTGGCAAACAAAATAAACAACTTCAAGCAGCGCCTTAAATACGCAAATGAGAATTTATATAAAGACGGAGATGAAATGACAAAGGAAGAGGCTGTTGAAGGTATGGAATTGCTGATAAATGCTTCGCACGGATTTCCGGCAGAGCAATATCAAAAAATCAGTATTGACACCGTTGAAATAGTATTGCCTTTAAACGAACAGGGTAATATTGCCGTAACAGATGTTGAAACCACATATAGTGGGATGCAAACACTAATAAAAGATGTATTTGACAACACAAATTATAGTGATAAACATATTGTATCTGTTATGCTTATATCCGGAGATGATAATGTTGTGAAAGCTATTACCACCACAGGTGAAAAAGGAGAAGACCCAGGTGGAAATATTTTTACTGATTGCTGGTGGTATGGCGAGGAGCTTGGTATGTGTGATTATACCGGTGCGGGAGAAACTGATGGAGGAGATGCACTTGCTGAAGAACTATTTGCAAACCGACCATCCATTTTTTGTCCGCAGGGCTATCATGTAGTACTGAGTATAGAGTATTCTGAAGTATTTGAAGGCAATGAATCTATTTGTACAGGATATATATTTTATCTGCAAAATAGCTATGGTGTTCAGTTTACTGACTCGGAGAAGAAATTATATGCAAATGAGATGAACTATTGGTATGATCAGGAGTTTGAATTTCTTTTTACAACTCTTCCCCAGTCATTAAACAAACCGAGCAATTGGTTAATGGCAAGCCTTAGAATTGATGGAAATGAACATACAGATGAAAATTATACAATACGATGGATAAATCATATAAATATGGTAACCTATGGACTTGCATTTTGTGTGAAAGACGAAGTACTGGCTCCACCGACAAATCCTTAAATTATAGTAAGACTTAAATTTATACTATGAAAAGGATAGTAATTGTTTTATTATTTGCGCTTTTTCAAATTACCAGTGCAAATGCTCAAACCGGACAAACTTTACTATGGGGAGATACCTTATTTGTGGGGCCAACTTTCGGCACTATTGTTAATCAAGGCGATTTGATTATTGCTGGCAATGATGCCTTGGCTCAACCAAAAAACAGGGGATTTGTTATTAAAATCAGAAATAATGAAGTAATAAACAGTTTCTTTCACCCTGACGTTGATGATTCAACAGGTACTGTATACTCGAATGTGACAAATATAGCAGATTCAAATTACCTATGTTTCGGAACACAGTATGATAATTACGATGCTACAAAACCTGCAATAATAACAAAATTGGATAGTAATTTGAATTTCATTAGTGAAACTATATTTAATCTGCCCCCACAATATAGCATAATGGGTTATGGTGTATCATTGATTGAAAATCAGGATGCTATACTGTATGCATTTAATGCACACATTCCCTATATGGGAGGTGGAGAAGATACCGATTTGGGATTATTACGGGTAACATCAACAGGTGATACTATTGAGAGTCATTATCATCATTTTGAGTATCCTTATGGGGGGGGGATTAAAGTTTTCGATATCCGAAAAATGCCAAATAGTGATAAATATTTTATTTTATGTACATATAGAACAACTATTTATGATTACAGGATTATTATCATTAATCCCGATTTAAGTATTGACACTATGTATTCATACAACAATATAGGATTATACACCTATGGTACAAGAAAACTCGGACATTGGAAAGATGATAATACCTTTCTCACGGGGGGAGAGTATCATATATTTTCAAAAAGTGATTTCGGGTTATTTGCAGGAAATCTTGACTTAGAAGGGAATGTATTGGATATTGTAATTCTAAATCAACTGGATATGCAAGAGAAACCGGCTGTAACCAGTCCAATCGCATCAGCAGACGACAGCACAATTTATATTGTTGGTTACGATATGTGTTTACCCTGCGATCCGGTAACCGATGTCGCAATATTAGAAGTATATACGGTCAATTCCGCTCTTGATGTTTTGGGATACAATGTTATTGCTGACGACGGATATTACAGAGCAAGTGGAGTATTAACCAATGAAGCGGGTGATTTAATAGTGTTTGGCACAAAAAACGTTGGAAACTCTTTTAACTACAATCTTTTTGTAACACAAATTCCACGTGAAGAATTAGAGCTAACCACCTCTGTTACAAATGCTTTACTAAATACAACACAAAGTGCTTACCCTAATCCGGCAACAGATAAGATTCATTTCAAATTAAACAAAAAATTATTACAAAATGGTGTACGAATTATTATACATACGATAACAGGGAAAAAGGTTTTAAGCAAACCTATTTATGGCATCGGTAACGTTTTAGAAGTAAATATTAACAATTTGCCGGAAGGGATTTATTTATTTGAGATAATAAATGATAATCAAATCATTTCACAAGGAAAATTTATTAAACAATAAAAAACGAGAAATAATGAAAAAA
>JAOZLR010000473.1 GCA_029934735.1 Bacteroidales bacterium | reverse complement strand
GTACGACTTTTGCCATGGGAGGCCCTTTCATCTATTAAAAGATATCTTGTCGGATCTGTTTAGTACTTATCCTGCAAGTTCTGTTAAAGAAATTGCATTTACTGGAACTGGTGGTGAACTTGCTAAGGACTTGATTGGTGGTCATTTTGTAAATGAAATTATAGCCCAATCAGCTTCTGTTGCCAGCTTGTATCCAAATGTAAAGACCGTTATTGAGATGGGCGGAGAAGATTCAAAACTGATTTTCATGCATGGGGATGATGGAGGTAAGACTAGTCGTTTATCAGACTTTACCCTTAATAATTTATGTGCTGCCGGCACTGGTTCCTTTCTTGACCAGCAAGCTAAACGGATTGGTATATCTATTGAAAATGAATTTGGTGAATTGGCTTTAAAATCAGAAAATCCTCCTCGCATTGCAGGACGATGCAGCGTTTTTGCCAAAACGGATATGATACATCTCCAACAAATTGCCACACCGGTTATGGATATTGTTGCTGGTCTGTGTTTTGCTGTTGCCAGAAATTTTATCAGCAGCCTGAGTAAGGGTAAAAAACTTGAGTTTCCGGTGTTATTTCAGGGTGGTGTAGCTGCCAATGCCGGTGTAGTAAGGGCTTTTAGAGAGTTGCTTGAAGCCGGGGAGGATGATATGATCATACCTGAACATTTTGCTTCAATGGGAGCCCTGGGTGCTATATTTCATTTAATGGATGAAAAAATACAAGAAGCAAATCCATATACAGGTTTAGAAAAACTTAATGAATATCTTCATGGAGACCATGCCAAAGGGAGCTGGCATGATCCTTTAACTGAATCATCTGCAGAATACAAGAAGATTGTTACTCCTATTCCCAAAGGTGTTGATAAGCTTGATGTATATCTTGGTCTGGATATAGGTTCTTTAAGTACCAATGTGGTTTTGATAGATAAGGATAGCAATGTCATTGCCCGGAGATATTTGCCCACTGCCAGTAAGCCTTTAGAAGCTATTCGCAGAGGTATGTCAGAAATATTTGATGAAGTGGGTGACAGGGTACGGGTAAAAGCAGCCGGTACCACCGGGTCAGGTCGTTACCTGACAGGTGACTTTATAGGTGCTGATGTTATTAAAAATGAAATAACTGCACAGGCCATTGCTGCTATTGCTTATGACTCAAAGGTGGATACCATCTTTGAGATTGGTGGGCAGGATTCAAAATACATAAGTATTGATAATGGCGTTGTGGTGGATTTTGAGATGAATAAAGTTTGTGCCGCTGGTACAGGTTCATTTCTGGAGGAACAGGCAGAGAAGCTGGAAATTAATATTATTGAAGATTTTGGTAAACTAGCCCTGGGAGCCAAAAAGCCGGCCAAGCTGGGAACCCGCTGTACTGTTTTTATGGAATCAGACTTGAACTCTCAACAGCAAAAAGGAGTAGAAAAGGATAATCTTCTTGGAGGATTAGCGTATTCAATTGTGCAGAATTATATTGAAAAGGTAGTAAGAAATAAGCGAATTGGGAATCATATATTCTTTCAGGGTGGGGTAACAAATAATAAAGCTGTGGTTGCTGCTTTCGAAAAAATTACAGGAAAGGAAATTATTATACCTCCTCATTTTGATGTTACCGGAGCTATTGGTGCAGCTATTCTGGCAAGGGACTCAATGACAAATGGCCAGGAAACAAAATTTAAAGGATTTGATATCAGTAAAAAGAAATATACAATAGATAAATTTATTTGTAATGCTTGTTCTAACATGTGTGAAATAAGACGTGTCAGGATTGAAGGTGAAAAGAAACCTCTTTTTTACGGGGGTAGATGTGATAAATGGGAAATTGAGGATCGAAAAGGAAAAGGAAAAGATATTCCAAACTTATTCGATGAAAGAATGGAATTTCTTTTAAATGGATTCGAGGAAACTCCTAAAGATGACAGGATCAGTATAGGTATTCCAAGGGCACTTATGTTGTTTTATCAACAGTTTCCATTTTGGAGGACATTTTTCGAGGATTTAGGATTTCGTGTGGTTCTTTCACCGGAATCAGATGATCAGCTGATCAAAAAATCTTTAAGTATGATCGTTGCGGAAACATGTTTGCCGGTTGAATTAATGCACGGTCATATTAAGGACCTGCTCGAAAAGGGTGCGGATTATGTATTTTCACCTTTTATTATAAATGCAAAAGCAAATAATAAGGAAGAGGACAAAACAAGTAACTACAATTGTCCCTGGGTACAGACCTTCCCTTTTATGGTAAAAGCTGCGCTTAATGATAAAAGTGAGATAGACAGGTTGCTTATACCTGCATTGAACTTTAAGTATTATGGAAAGGTATTGAATAAAGAGTTATCAGATTTTATGTTTGAGAAATTTGGTATTCCAAAGAAGAAAGTATTACAGGCTATTTATAAAGCTGATAAGGCTCAGGAAACTTTTGAAAATAAGGTTGTTTTACGCGGACAAGAAGTCATGGACAATCTTTCTGAAGATAAAGAAGCACTTGCTATTATTGGCAGGCCATATAATACAGGTGATCCCGCTTTAAATCTTCATATGGTTGAAAAATTAATTA